>NZ_JAWVAV010000006.1:0-151618 GCF_033599315.1 Acinetobacter sp. OYA S30 | reverse complement strand
CCTGAACCTGAACCTGAACCTGAACCTGAACCTGAACCTCAGCCTAATCAGGACTTAATGGTATTTGACCCAAATCATCATGAGTTGATTGGACTTGAGTCAGCAGTTGTTCAAGAGACTGTTAGTGTTCTTGAGGAAGATTTCATTCCGGTACCAGAACAAAAGTTAGTACAAGTTCAGGCTGAAACCCAAGTCAAACAAATCGAACCTGAACCAGCTTCTACTGCTGAGCCTATAGGTTTATTTGAAGCATCGAATGCTGAATTTTCACTTGCTCAAGATACGTCAGCTTATGACTTGGTTTCTGAACCTGTTATTGAAAAACAGTCATTGGTGCAAGCTGAAATTGTTGAAAAAGTTGCGGTAGTAAAAGAGCCTAACGCAACAGATAACAGCCAGCTGATGCCACAAGATATTTTAAAGTTGCCATCACAAACTTTGGAAGGTGAGTGGACACTTGAAAAGTGGGAGTTTTGGTTTAGAAATAGCCAGCTTTCTCCAGCCGTTCAAGAACTTGCTCAACATGGTGTGATGACTGGGGAAATTGGTGGCAACACGGTTTTCCATATTCCTCAAGAATATGAAAATATGTTGACTCAGCTACAACAAGCCTTAATTGAAGCTTTAAAGCAGCAGTGGCCAAATACACAATTTACGGTCGAGTATGGTGCAGTCAATACTGCTACACCGTATGTTATGCAAAGCGTTCGTAAAGAAAAAGCTTTCCATCGGGCTACAGAACTATTACAGCAACAACCCGTTATTAAAAGCCTCATAGAGACTTTTGATGGTGAGCTGCAAAATATTCAATTAAAGCCTTAAGTTCAATTGAGTTTTGATCTGGTGAGAAACTTGAAAAAATAGAATTTTCATAGTTTTCACTGGATTGAAATATTCAGGTCACGCCACTGTCATTGTACTTTTCTATGTTAGCCATTTTAGATTTTAAATGGACTATATATCGTCATGAAAAGGCAATACACAGGAACAATTTCCTTTAAATATTCTTATTTTTTATTAATCGGTGCCATTCTGCTGAGTGGTTGTAACGACTCGGCAAATGATAATTCGAATACACCCGACACAGGTAAAAAGCCTGTCATGCGCTGTGCTCCATAAACTTAAATAATAAAAAGAATTTGATCATGATTACACGTCGTAAATTTTTAAATTACTCTTTAAATATGGGCTTTGGCGCTGCAGCGTTGGCGGCTTTCCCATCGAGTATTCAAAAAGCTCTAGCAATTCCTGCAAATAATAAAACGGGCACTATTCAGGATGTTGAACATGTCATCATCTTAATGCAGGAAAACCGATCTTTTGACCATTATTTTGGTACGTTAAAGGGCGTTCGAGGCTTTGCTGACCGTTTTACGATTCCTCTGCCAAATGGTCGCCGTGTCTGGGAACAGCTGAGAAGTAATGGTCAGGTTTTAACTCCATTTCACTTAGATGGAACAGCCAATAATGCACAGCGTGCAGATGGTACGCCACATACTTGGAACGACAGTCAGCTGGCTTGGGACAATGGGCGCATGGTGAACTGGCCAACTCATAAAACTGATATCTCAATGGGTTATTTTAAAGAAAAAGAAATTCCATATCAGTTTGCACTTGCCAATGCCTTTACGATTTGTGATGCCTACCATTGTTCTATGCACACCGGAACAGATGCGAACCGCTCTTTTCATTTAACTGGTACCAATGGTGCAACACCGACCAAGCGTTCATTTGTAAATAATGAATGGGACTGGATTGATGGTAACCCAGCGACGGCAGACCGTGGTTACACTTGGAAAACCTATGCCGAAAGATTAGAAGAAGCAGGGATAAGCTGGATTTGTTATCAGAATATGCCAGATGAATGGGGCGATAATATGTTGGGTGCATTCCGTTCTTTTAGAAAGGCCAACATTGCATCCGGTTATCCCGTTTCAAGCGGTGGAGAGCCGAATAAACCGTATGCCGATACGGGTCAAAAACTACCGTATAAAGCCTATGATGCGGCTACTGATAATGCCAAAAATCCACTCTATAAAGGCATTGCAAATACGCTACCGGGCAATAAACCAGAAGAGTATCTCGACGCTTTTAAAAGAGATATTCGTGAAGGGAAGTTACCTCAAGTTTCTTGGATTAACGCGCCATCGATATACTGCGAACATCCAGACCCTTCAAGCCCAGTTCAAGGAGCTTGGTTTATTCAAGAAATTATTGATGCATTAACTGCTGTACCAGAGGTGTGGAGTAAAACGGCTCTGCTCATCAACTTTGATGAAAATGATGGTTACTTTGACCATATGCCATCGCCATCAGCACCATCTCGACTCAAAAACGGCCAGTACGCAGGTAAATCGACACTAAGCAATGCTGATATGCAAGATGAATATTTTGATCATGCTGCACCTGAGGGGAGCCATTCACAGCCTACACCTGATGGACGAGTTTATGGTCCGGGTCCTCGTGTTCCTTTATATGTGATTTCTCCATGGAGTCGTGGCGGTTGGGTCAACTCACAAGTTTTTGATCATACTTCCGTGCTCATGTTTTTAGAAAAACGTTTTGGAGTAAAAGAGCCGAATATCAGTCCATACCGTCGTGCAGTGTGTGGTGATTTAACCAGTGCATTTAACTTTAAAACACCAAATGCAGATGTTTTACCGCAGCTGAGTGGTAAACAAACACGTGTGCAGGCAGATGAGTTAAGAGAAAATCAGGAAGCTTTGCCAGCCGTTCCTGTACCTACGGATATTAAGTTACCCATTCAGCAAAGTGGGATCCGTCTATCACGGGCGCTACCTTATGAGTTGCATACCAGTGCGCGTTGTAAAGCAGATGGTAAGGTGAAATTGATTTTTTCTAATACGGGTAAGCAAGCAGCGGTTTTCCATGTATATGACAAGCTCAATTTAGACCGTATTCCAAAGCGTTATATTGTCGAGCCGAATAAAACTTTAGATGATGAGTGGGATGCTTTAAACGATAACTTAGGCCGTTATGACCTATGGGTACTTGGTCCAAATGGCTACCATCGTCATTTTAAAGGGGATACTCAACGTATTATCGATAGTAGTGTTAAACCTGAAATTCGAGTGTGCTATGACATTGCTAATGGTGATGTTTATGTCGAACTCATGAATGAGGGAGCCAAGGATACAATATTGACAGTAAAACCTTGTGCATATCGACAAGATGCGCCATTGCAACTGACCGTAAAAGCGAGACAAGTTATTAAGCAACATTGGTCGTTGGCTGATGTTGGGCATTGGTATGATTTTGAAGTTACGAGCCAGAGTGATCTGTATTATTACCGACGTTTTGCTGGCCGAGTCGAAACAGGTGAGGACTCCTTTAGTGATCCTGCAATGATCTAAGTTAGGATGAGGCAAAAAGAGGAGCTTATTTTCTTTTTGCCTCATTTTTTATAATAAAAAATTCTCTAAAACTTCACGGACTGACTCGGATATTGGAACAGTATTGCGTGTTTCACGGTCAACAAACACATGCACAAAATGTCCTTGAGCTGATGCTTGGTCTTGACCTTGTTTAAAGATTGCCAATTCATAGCGTAAAGATGTTGTACCAATTTTACCAATCGCAACACCTACCTGAATAACTTCTGGAAATGATAACTCTTGAAAAAAGCTACAAGCTGAGTCAACGACTAAACCAATTGATTTTGCTTCATGAATATCAAAACCTGTTTTCTGGATGAGCAAAGCATTGGCTGCCGTATCAAAATAGCTATAGTAGGTCACATTATTCACATGACCGTAAATATCATTATCTGCCCAGCGAGTTTGAATATCTAAAAAGAATTTAAATTGATCACGAGTTTTTAAAACGGGTTTAGTCATTAATAAATCGCCTGATAAATTGCTAAAGCAGCTGCTTCTGTCATGTCACGTGGATTATTTTGCAGTAATCGAGTTTGCAACATGGCATCTTGAGCAAGTCTTGGTAAGCTAGACTCTTCAATACCTAACTCACTAAGTTTTAAAGTCAAACCACTACGGTCTAAGTGATTTTGCATATGGTCAATAAACAGATCACACAAACCATCGGTGCTGCCATTACTATATGGATCAAGCCATTGCATAAGTTCTGCATAATATTGTTTAGCATAAGGCGCATTAAATTTCAGTACTTCAACGAGCACCAAAGCATTGGTATGTCCATGCGACAAATGAAAATGTCCACCCAATGGATAGGCTAAAGCATGCACGGCAGCAACAGGTGAGTTTGCAAATGCCTGACCCGCAAGCATTGAGCCGAACAGCATGTTCTGACGTGCCTCTAAATCATTACCGTTTTTAAGAACTTTCGGTAAGTTATGGTTCAGCAGCTTCAAAGCGTGTTTCGCTAAAATATCGGTATAAATATTTTTCTTATGTTTAGAGGTATATGCCTCAATGGCATGGACCATCGCATCAATACCTGTAGCAGCCGTAATATGGGCAGGTAGATTTTGAGTAAAAGTTGCATCAAGAATTGCTGTATCGGCATAGAGTACCGGAGAGACAATTCCCATTTTTGTCGTTTCACCTGTAGTCACTATTGATATGGGCGTCACTTCCGAGCCAGTACCGGCTGTAGTGGGAATTAAAATAAGTGGAAGTCGGGCTGTTTTGACCTGATTTACCCCGTACATTTCTTGTAGGTTTTGAGTTTGGTTGGGATGTGCGAGTAAGGCAATCACTTTGGCTACATCTAAAGAACTTCCGCCTCCAAAGCCGACAATAACATCTACATTTTGCTGTTTAGCATAATTCGCTGCATCTAATACCACTTGCTCTGGTGGGTCGGCCTGAACATCGGCATAAATGACATGTTCAATTTTAAGAGTATCTAAAATTTGAAGAATAGGCAGGTGTAACTGATTTTTAATCATACCCACATCAGTTACCAATAATAACTTGCGGTAAGTTTTTGATGCCAACACATTTTGTAATTCTTGTATAGAACCGAGTCCTGAAATAATGTTGGGAACGGTCTGAAACTGAAAATAGCTCATATACATTATTTCCTTATTTTTGAAAATTATTATAGATGCATTCTATAGGATTCATTCTGCAAATTCTCTTAAAAGTAGCCGTATTTTAAAGCTGCATTTAGTTAAAGAAAATTCACTTGAAAATTGGCATTTTATAAACTAATTTTCAAAATCATTAAATGAAATTAGATTGTGAATACCTTATTGGTAAATGCAAGTAAGGTAAATTTTTTTAAGGATATGCATGTGAAAATAGATATTGATGTCAATACTGGATACGGCAAGGATACCGACAAAAATGGATACGCAAATATTAAGTATCGTGAGCTAATTCAAAAATTAACAGCAACATTATCATTGACGCTTTTGTCATTTGGATGGGGCTCTACAGTAAACGCAGCACAACAACAAATCGCTTTAGTAGGAACCTGGACATCTATCCCAGATGCACCGCTTGTGCAAAAACCAGAAAAAGCCAGTGAAGGTTTGTACCAGCTACAAGTTAATGCTGACGGGACCTTAACTCCTGTTAAGGTATTGCAAATGAAAAGTCCATCTTGGGTTGTAAAATCGAAAGATGGCCGTTTTGCATATACCACTAATGAAGAAAATGAAGGGGCGGTAACGGCATTATCGGTTCAAAACGGAAAGGTAGAGGTATTGAACACGGTAAATAGTCATGGCGGGCATCCAACACATGCATCCATCAGTTTAGATGGTAAATTCCTATTTGTATCAAATTACTCTGCATTTGATAAAGGACGTGGCGGTGTCGCTGTTTTGCCAATTTTACCAAATGGACATTTGGGTGAAATGGTACAAAATATTGTTTTTGCGGAGGGTTCTGGTCATGTTAAAGGGCGTCAGGATAGTGGCCATGCCCATTCGACAACTTTTAGCCCAGATGGTAAGTATTTATATGCAAGTGATCTTGGAAATGACAAAGTCTATGCTTTTCGTTACAACCCAAGTAAGCCTCACCCACTTGAAGCGGATAAGAGCCGAGATGTGAGTTTTAAGCATGGTTCTGGTCCACGTCATATGGTCTTTTCACCAAATGGTAAACAGGCATACATTACCGCAGAAATGCGAAGTGAAATTGTGACGTTTAACGTACAAGATGGCCATTTGAAAAAAGTCGCTGAGCTAAAACTAGTTCACGAAGACAAAACACCTGAATTCAAGAGTGCAAGTGGAATTATTCTTAGTCCAAATGGTAAGTATGTGATCGCTGCAAATCGTGGTGCGGACAACAAACTTTTGGTATTTAAAATCCAACAGAATGGGCTGTTAGGTCAACCACAAGTTTATAAGGCCAATGGTATTGAACCACGTGCTTTTTCATTTGATGAGTCAGGTAAATATCTGTATGTGACGAATGTTTATAGTAATAACATTAGCTTATTCCGTTTTGATACAAAAAATGGCTCATTAAAACCTTTAGGCGATGCAGCTAAAATATCGACTCCAACTGATATCAAATTCTTTTAATAATTTTTCCTCATACTGATCCTGCAATATTTATAAGCTATTAGATTTTTCAGTGTTCATTGCTACAGATACTCAATCTTGAAAGACAATCAAGATTGAGTTGAGGATTGAGCACATAGAAAATTCCTTTAAAATCTCTCATTTTACTTTTCAAGCCGCGTGAGTTTTGAGAAAATGAGAGCTTGTCACAATGGTCAATTCAAACCTGATAATAATGAATAATTTTGTCGGGTTTTTGCAGATTTTTGCGTGTAAAATACTTATTTATTTTTTAGTTTAAGTGGTTGGAATAAATTTCTAATGGAAGCACAGTATAAGGTGTTATGTGTCTGTTTAGGAAATATTTGCCGTTCTCCCACGGCTGAAGTGGTATTTAGACATTATTGTGATCAGCATCAACTCAATATCATTGTCGATTCAGCTGGAACAAGTAACTATCATCCAAATAAAGCACCTGATCAGCGTAGCCAATTGCATGCAAAAAAAAGAGGCTATGACTTATCTTCTTTGCGGGCAAGACAACTTTCAACTCAAGACTTTTTAGATTTTGATTTGATTTTGGCAATGGATCATCAAAACTTTGATGATATTCACGACTTGCTACAAAGAGCTATCTTCCAATTTGGCAGTCATCAAATTCGGGCAAAAGTGGCATTAATGAGTGAACATGATCCTCAATATCCACAACAAGCTCTGCCTGACCCTTACTATGGTGGAGATGAGGGCTTTGAACGTGTACTCGACCAATGTGAATCAAGTGCGTTGGCGTGGATTAATATCCTAAAAAAACAATTGAATGTTTAAAAACAGGTTTTTCAATACAATGCAAATTCAAAATCAAGTACAGCTTAAGCCATTCAATACTTTAAGTTTAGATGTTACAGCTTCTCATTACACTAAGGTCAAATCTATTGAAGATATTGAAGAAGCTTTAGCTTTTGCTAAAGAGCATGAGCTAAATGTACTTGTATTATCTGGCGGTAGTAACATGCTATTACCGCAACAAATTAATGCTTTAGTTATTCATCTTGATATTCAGGGTATAGACGTTTTATCTGAAGATCAGGATTTTATTCGAGTTAAAGTCGGTGCAGGGCAGGTTTGGCACGATTTCGTTTTATATACTACAAAGCAGAATTGGTTTGGCTTGCAGAACTTGGCACTTATTCCGGGCTTGGTTGGTGCTTCACCAGTGCAAAATATTGGTGCTTATGGTGTTGAGGTTGGTGAGTTTATTGAGTCGGTACAAGTCTATGACTGTCTATTAAAACAAACCGGATCAATTTCGGCAGCAGATTGTCATTTTTCTTACCGTCATAGCATTTTTAAAGATGACCCAGCTCGTTACATCATTACTCATGTCACCTTTAAGCTGCTTAAACAAGCCAATCTAAAGCTAAATTATGGTGATTTAAAACAGGCAGTAGGAGATAACCTGACTGCTGAAAATTTACAAAATCAGGTCATTCATATTCGTCAAAGTAAATTACCTGATCCAAAAGAATATCCGAATGTAGGAAGTTTCTTTAAAAATCCGATTGTAAATACACAAGAATTTGAACGATTAATCGCACAATTCTCAACAATTCCACATTATCCTCAAGCGAATGGTAACGTTAAAATTGCTGCTGGTTGGTTAATTGATCAGGCTGGATGGAAAGGTAAACAGCTCGGTGTAGTGGGAATGTTCCATAAGCAAGCCTTGGTTTTGGTGAATTATGCCAATGCATCTCTTGCGGATGTAAAGAAAACTTATCAAGCTGTACAACATGATGTTGAACAGCGTTTCCAAATTATGTTAGAACCAGAGCCTGTGCTTTATAACAATTTAGGTTTAATTGAAAATCATACGGAATAGTTTTATGCCAAAAGTACACTTGATGGTACGTTTTGTACAAGTAGTTACTGTACTATTTGTACTATTAGGCTGTTTCGTGATTTTTTTGTATTCGCCGTTTTATTCAAAACTTATTGTAGCTGGACTTAACTATTTTGTTCCGGTAGATGTTAATGAGGTGGCTGCGGAAAGCCAGCGAAAAGCAGCATTAAGTGAACATGATAACTTAGAGCCGGGGTCAAATTTATGGATTGCTCGTCAGGCTTATTTGAAGTTAACAGAAGATGCTTTACGTGAAAATAAGACAGCAGATTTGGGTTACATACAAGAAAACTATAAGGCTTTGCAGCAAATTATTCTTTTAGAAGAAAAAGAACAAGAACTACAGGAAGAGAAAGAAACGATGGCTGTGAGTGTTCCTTTGGTTGCGAAAAACTCAGAAATTGATGCGGCTGATGAAGCAAGTAGTCCTATCGATGCAGCACTTTCTATTAATAGTTCTGAAAATAAAGCCCTTACAGAGCAATATACGGAGTTTTTAGCAAGAAAACCTGTAGTGCCAGAGCATCAAAAAGCGGCGAGTGAGCCTGAGCAGAAAGTTGAATATGTTCGTAGAAACCCTCTGCCTGCTCAACCTAAAAAGTTATCAGAACCTTATGCGATTGTAGTATTGGGCGGTGGTTTAACTTTAGATAAAAATGGCAAAGATATTGTAGTTAACAGCTATACGCGGTTAAGACTAGAAAAAACCTTAGAAGTTGAAAAGAAAAACCATCTACCTATCGTACTAAGTGGAGTTGAAGCCCCTTATATGCAAGCATGGTTGAAAGCACGTGGGGTAGATGCAAAATTATTAGAAAAGCGCAGTATGAATACCTGTGAGAATACTCGCTTTAGTTCATTGTTACTTCAAAAGAAAGGTGGTGCGCCTACAGTTATGTTGGTCACAGATGAATATCATATGCCTCGTACGCGCCGTTTATTTGCTTTAAATGGGATAGAGACTATTCCTGTTACTGCTCCAATGCCAACACCGCTTACACGTTGGCAACCGAGTATACAAAACTACGATCATAGTCGTCGTGCAAATTATGAATTACTTGCGACAATTCGTGACATGTTATTTGGTTCAAGTGATTGTCGAGAGGTGCCTTAATGTCTGAGATTCCATTTCTCAATCCTGCCGTATTAAAACAATTAGATTTACCGGTTCCGAACCGTGAACTCACTCCACAAGTTTTAAGCCCACTCAATTTAAATACCTTAGAAGAACCTTCTCGTGAGCTTTTAGCATACCGTAAATTATACGGTTTACATTTACTGGACTGTGAGCATTGGCAAGGCTATGTCCAAATGCCTTTATTTCGTCTGCATGTCCAAGTTTTTAAACCTAAATTAGACAAAATCCAAGGAACCGTATGTTTATTGCATGGTTATCTGGAGCATAGCGGAATTTATCAGCCCATTATTCGCGAAATACTTGAACAAGGCTTTAGTGTTATTACCTACGACTTACCTGGTCATGGTTTGAGTAATGGTTCACCTGCAAGTATTCAAAATTTTGACCATTATCAACAAGTTCTGATGGCGGTTTATCAATATGTCAAACATGCTGATCAATTACCGAAACCATGGGTAGGTATTGGGCAAAGTACGGGTGGGGCAATCTGGATGCATCACTTGCTTGAGTATGCAGAAAAAAGACAAGACCCAATCGTCGATAGGGTTTTATTGCTTTCACCATTAATTCGACCTGCTAAAACAGCATGGTGGCATAATCCGGTAGGTCTAGGCATTATCCGTCGTATTAAACGCCAAGTGCCTCGACACTTTAGACGGAATAACCATAATCCTGAATTTTTAAGATTTATTCGTTTAAAAGATCCATTGCAGCCACGCATGATGGGCATGGATTGGATTTTGGCAATGTCAAAATGGATGCAGGAAATGGAAGAGCGACCTGCTTGTCGTATTCCTGTCTGGCTTGCACAAGGGGCATTAGATCAAACAGTAGACTGGCGTTACAACATCGAGTTTATTCGCCGTAAGTTTAGGCTTCAAACATTATTGATGCTAGAAGAGGGTTCTCATCAATTAATTAACGAACGTGCAGATATTCGTGCGGCTTTAACAGGTTTAATTCCAGCCTTTTTGCATGCAAAGCCGAAACATTTTTATTATTAAAGTTTGAAGCTGCCTCTATAGGCAGCTCCAGTTTTAACTATTTAAAAATGATTGGCGTCAGCCATATTCCACATACGATAATAGAAATTATCATCATCATTTTTCAGTTCAGATTGTAAAAGCTCACCTTCTTTTAAGAAGAAGTGTAATTGAGCATAGTTTTTAATTTCACGGTCATTAATCCGTTGAGCTAAATGATGAGCTTTAATATCCGATGGATGACGTAAACCTGCTGCAGCAATCATTTCTGATAATGCATGTAATGTATTTTTATGGAAATTAAATACACGTTCTGCTTTGGTCGGTACATGGAGTGCTTTCTGGCGATCTTTATCTTGGGTTGCAACGCCTACAGGACATTGGTTTGTATGGCAACTTTGCGCTTGAATACATCCAACTGCAAACATAAAGCCACGTGCTGAGTTCACCCAATCTGCACCGAGAGCAAATGTGCTGGCAATATCAAATGCACTAATAATTTTACCGCTCGCACCAATTTTAACTTGATCTCTTAGGCCAGCACCTACAAGTGTATTATGAACAAAGCGTAGGCCTTCACGTAATGGTGTTCCGATATAGTCACTAAACTCAATAGGGGCTGCGCCAGTGCCACCTTCAGAACCATCTACTACAATAAAATCAGGCACAATTTTTGTTTCAAGCATTGCTTTTACAATACTCATAAACTGCCAAGGTTGACCAATACACAGTTTGAAACCTACCGGTTTACCACCAGATAAAGTTCGTAACTTCTGTAAGAAATGCATCATTTCAATTGGTGTCGAAAAGCTTGAATGCTTGGCAGGAGAGATACAATCATGGTCACGGGAAACACCACGGATCTCGGCAATTTCAGCAGTAATCTTATGTTTAGGTAAAATACCGCCATGGCCCGGTTTAGCCCCTTGCGAAAGCTTAAGCTCAATCATTTTGATTTGTGGCAATTGAGACTGCTTAGCAAACTTTTGTTCATCAAATTTTCCGTCTAAAGTTCGACAGCCAAAATATCCACTGGCAATTTGCCAAACAATATCACCACCATTTTCTAAATGATAAGGGCTGAGACTACCTTCACCGGTATCGTGATAAAAACCGCCTAATTGTGCTCCCTTGTTTAATGCACGTATTGCATTCGCACTTAAACTACCAAAGCTCATGGCAGAGATATTCATAATGGATGCACTATAAGGTTGAAGGCATTGGGCATTACCAATTTGAATACGGAAACTCTTAGGATCCGCTGGCGGACATGGACTAATGGAGTGAACAATAAAGCGATAATCTTCTTGATAGACATCAATAATTGATCCGAAAGGTTTATCTGCATTCTCATTTTTAGCACGTTGATAAACCAAACTTCTTTGCATACGCGAGAAAGGAAGGGCATCTTGATCCGCTTCAATAAAGTATTGGCGAATTTCAGGGCGTATATCTTCAAATAAAAAACGGAAATGGCCCATAATCGGGTAATTTCTTAAGATTGAATGCCTATTTTGTAAGACATCATATAGACCTAATAAGCTTAATGCGCCACTGACGACCCATAAACCGTTGAGTAAAGTATCCGAAATAAAATAATAAATACTATGAGGTGTATATACGGTTCTAAACCACGTGATTGTGAGTGCAGTAAAAATACACAAGAACCAAATAGAGTGGCGTGAAAAGAATGTATTGAGAAATTTATGTCGAATGATTTGTGCCGGACTCGCCATATGTGAACAAATTCCTAATGTTTTACTGGCACATACCTTGCCAAGAAGCGGCCAAAACTACAAGTAGGGAATTGTTTAACCGGTATTTTATTCATTTAATCTTTTACCAACTGATCACCTCCCTAATACGAGAAGCTGATGAGTTGGCAAAGACCAGAGCTTTATTAAGCTTTAAGAGGGAGCTGTTTTTTTATGAGCAAAATAAATAAGGTGATGACTAAGCTAAATCCAAAAATCGGTAAACTCAGCCCTAGAATAGCAAGCATTAATGTCGTAATTATTCTTTGTTGTGTAGTTGCATGTTTCCATACGAACAAAGTTTGGTTAATAAAATGATGGGTCGTAAGTTTTACATTAGAGGTTTTAAACCAAGCTTTATACGCATAAACAATCATTACACATAGCCCGAGCGCATACAGAACCAGAATTAATTGATTGACCCAACCGAATAGTACCCCAATATGTGCATCAACTCCCCAGCGTGTAAGTTTTGCAACTAATGAATAATCTTTAAAAGCGAGTTTATCGATTACCTTGTGTTCATGCATATCAATCGCAATACTATCTGCTTGTGTGGGCCATTTACGCTGTATTTCCGCAACAGTCCAAGCTTGGTTCTCAGCAACTGGCGGTTTGATTTGTATTTCTGTTGAATTAATCCCATTTGCTCGAGCAATTGCTAATACAGCATCGAATTCAGCTGGCATGATGTCTAAATTTGGCGTTTCCATGATCATTTCGTGATGTTCATGATGAGCCATTTCTGGCAATGAAATCTGATTTAGTGAGGTGGTCAATGTTGGTGTTTGCCAGTTTAACCATTGACGGGCAATACGAATATTATCACCAGCCCATTGAGACCATGTAAGACCAGTAATCGCAATGAACAATAAAAGTGGTAGTAAAGCTAACCCAATAGAACTATGCCATTTTAATAAGTGATTTTTATTTGTTTGTCCGTTTTTGAAGTTTGAGCGACGCTTCCACCAACTGTATAGCCCACTTAAAGTTAAAAAACCAAGCCAACTTGCAGCAAGTTCACTATAAAAACGTCCCCATTTTCCTAATAATAAATTGCTGTGTAATTGATCTAAGAATGTACGTAACGGTAATACGCCACTGGTTCCATACACAGCAAGTTGTCCTTTTACAGAAAGCGTATAAGGATCAATAAAAATGGCTTCATTATTTAGATGGTGTGTATGATCGGAAAAAATAACCCGCGTAGTTTGCACAGGGCTTGGTGATGGTCTGACTTCTGTAATTTGTGCAGTTACAGGCATGACTTCTCTTGCGCTTTCAATCTGCTGGCTTAGAGGGTATATCTCCTTATTTAAAGGCTGAACATTTAATGCATCTTTATAGATGAATTGCTCTAGCTGAGGCGTAATTGCATATAGTAAGCCAGTAAATGCGGCAACAAATATAAATGGGGCAATAAAAATACCGGCATAAATATGTATGAGACGGAACAGACTACGCCAAAAGCTAGAAGTAGGGGACATTTTAAATAGATATCGAGCAAACTTTGGCGTGAAGTATATCTACTTTAAGTTATATTTTGAAATTGCACTTTTCATTGGTTAGCTTGATTGTAGATTTTCTAAAGTATCATTGTGCTGAATTACTAGCAATGCTGTTGCTTGGTGTTATGAAATATCTCGTAAATTTTGCTCTCTAAATAAACAGCTCATATGATCAATACAATATTTAGTATAGATATTTATGAAAAAGCACTTTATAGAAAAATTTTTATTGTTAAGTTTGTTTTAAATATTATTCTTTTAATTTATCTAGAGAAACTAAATAATCTATGATTTATTTCTTAGTAATTATAATTTCGTAATTTATTCTAGTACCAATAGATTTATGATGTTGGTTTGAGGGAATACAGCTAATGAGTAAGAACTCTTTTAGAGGTATTAAGGGTTTATGTATAAGCTTTTTAATAAAATTTTATATTGTTACTAATTCTATTGGTTAATATTTTAAGAAAAATTATCTTATTAATTTTTATAATATTTAGTGCTTAATAAAATTTTTAAATGAAACTTCTAGACTAAAAACAAAAGTATACACTCTTGTTTTTTAGTCTAGTATTTCAATGTTATTAAATTAAATAGCGACTAATTCCTCAATTTTTTCAAGATCGATTATTTTTTTAATATAAGACCAAGTTTTTTCAGCATTAATTAAATTTTTATCAATTGTTCCATCATTAATAACTCCATCGAGGATATTAAGAAATAGATTAGTTAATGCAGCGGCATCTTCTACCTGAATTTTAATTAAAATAGAAAAAACAAGCTCATAGAGCCATTCTCTATATTCATTAATAGGATTTTTAACGGATGGGTAAAGTTGTACTACTTCCATAGTTGCCTTTTTAAATAAGCATCCATTAAAGTCTTCTGTGTAAATCCAGTCAATATACCAATTAAATAAGCTTCTGAGTTGAACTAAAGGTAGGTCATTGGTATTGATTCTTTCTAATATAGCAGACTGTATATCAGAATTCCTTTTGTAAAGGCATGATTCTATTAGTTTTTCCTTTGAAGGAAAATACTTGTAGAATGTCATCTTTGCAACATTAGATTCAGCAATAATTCTGTCCACTCCAATAGAGTTATAGCTTTTTTCATTAAAAAGGGCAGTTGCTGTTTTTATAATAGTGTCTCTTTTTGACATCGATTTCCCCGTAGTAAATCTTTTGAAATCCGTTTCTTTTTTAAGGCTAGTGCTCTGGCAAAAGTCAGTTTAATCATATTGAAAACGCTAATGTAATACAACATGTGAGAGCCTAAAAAAATAGTATTTTTCGATATTAATTGTTATTTGATTCATTAAAAAAATTCATTAAATTATCCATTGATTTGTAGTAATAATAAACCTAATATCAAATTGTTTAGGGATGAGTATACAATTTTATTTAGTAGCAAATGAATGCACGATTAAAATAATGGGGAACTCATAACCTAACTATAAGAATTAATTTGTTATTGAGAATGATTATGTCAAAAAAATTTGAAGATTTCGATAATCCAAGACAAAAGGCATTACTGGGGATGAAGAATAGTATTCCTACAGAACAGTGGGAAGAAAATCTAAAATTTCTCAAACAATTAAGAGCGAGAATTGCTGAATTACCAGTATGTAAACATCCGGCGATCGAAGTTTTAAATAATGGATTGCTTGATAAATTCACTTTAACAAGAATTCATTTAGAATATCGTCATGCGATTGTTCAGATCTTTACTGATGCCTTATTAATGGCCCAGTTCCAGACAAAACAATTGGAGCCTAAACTCCATTCTGGAGCTAAAATGTTTCCACGTGTTTTATTAAGTTTAAATGTACTTGATGAATTTGGTTTTAGGCCAGGAACAGACCCAGACAATTATTATCTAGGTAATCCGGAGTATGCACATTATCCTTTATATGAAGATTTATTGAATGATTATGGTTTGAGTGAGAAGAATCGTAGAGAGTATCAACCTTCAAAAATTGCAGATCAGGTAAGAAATTTTCTAGAATCATCTTATGATAGTTATATTAAAGTAGTTGCTTTACTTGCAGTGGCCGAAGAAGAAGTGATTCTTTTTAGCCCACCACTTCGTGAAGCGACTAAGGCTATTGGTGTAGATGTTGAAGGTGGCGGCTATTACCATGTTCATGGGGTATCTACTGACGAAACCTCAGAAGCAGCAGATGATGATCATGAAGATGATCTCTGGTTTGCGTTAGCGCAAGCAATAACTAAAGAAGACTATGAGAGCTTAACAACGCTTTGTATGGATTATTGTGCTTTATGGAATGAGTTTTGGGATGCACAAATTGCTGATATTCACTATTTAGAAGCAAAGAAGTTAGCATAACTTGTATTCATAGTAAGACGAATAATTGATAAAAACTAAAAAGCCTATTCACATATGAATAGGCTTTTTTAATACTTTAAATCCAGCCCATCTATAAACTAATAACCTGAAGTATTTCATTTAATACATTATTTGCATCTGTGGGAAATGATAGAATTACGAAAGTCAGTAAGTTGATATGTATGGGGCTTAAAAACATGCATCCTATAAGTGTGAGCAAATGAATACATTCATATACAGCTATCTAAAATTTTTAACCTATTGAAAATACAAAGGTTCACGTCTTGTTCCCACCATTTACAATCCAAACCAGATTAGGCGGATTCTACTTCTTTTATTATTCCATTGTTGGCACATTTATGCCGTATTGGAACTTATATCTCCAAGATCAGGGGTTTAATTATCAAGAGATAGGTATTTTATCTTCTATTGCTATTGTGACGCGCTTCTTTGCCCCTTTGGTTTGGGGCTGGATCGCCGATAAATCCGGTAAAAGAATGCTATTAGTGCGGATTGCCACATGGATGGAGGCATGTATATGGTTAGCTATTTTTATAATTCCTAATACTTTTCAGTCAGTTGCTTTATTGATGCTTATTTTTAGTTTTTTCCAAAATGCTATTTTAGCTCAATTTGAAGGAGTAACTTTATTTTGGTTAGGAGACCAAAGGGCGAAACTTTATGGCAAGATTCGAAAATGGGGATCAGTTGGGTTTATTGTAGGTGTATTTATAATAGGGGCAATTTTAGAAATCATTCCGATTTCAATGTTGCCTATATTATTGCTTATCATTGCCTCATTAGCATTTATTTGGGCATTTACGATACGTGAACCAGAAGGGGCCCCAACTTCACAAAAGCATTTAGAACCTTTATTGCCTGTGCTGAAACGTCCTGAAGTTGCTGCTTTTTTCACAATTGAGTTTATTCTTCTTTTTTCACATGCACCTTTTTATAGCTTCTATAGCAATTTTCTGAAATCGTTAAATTTTAGTACAACGGAAATTGGCTTTTTATGGGCTATGGGCGTGGTTTCTGAAATTGTGATGTTTGCATATGCAACTACGTTTTTTAAATATTTTTCTTGGCGTAGCCTTGTAGCAGTATGTTTGATTTTGACAAGTATACGCTGGTTATTAGTTGCTATTTTCTCTCACTATTTCATAGGTCAGCTATTTGCACAGTGCCTACACGCCTTTAGTTTTGGCTTATTTCATCTCATCGCAATGCGGCTTATCTTTCAAAACTTTTCAATAGGGCAGCAAGGTCGAGGTCAGGCTTTTTATAGCACCATGTGGGGACTTGGAGTGGCGTTCGGAAGTATTTTGGCTGGTCATTACTGGAAAATTCTTACGGGTGAGCATATTTTTATGATCGCTGCTTTAGTGGTTCTATTTGGTTTGTGCTTTGTCTATTGGTTACCTAAACAAATCGAAAAGTCAGTTTCTTAGATTAAATAGTGATAAAAATTGTTAGGAATACCGAGTTAAAGATAGAAATTGTTTGATGAGAAGTATCGGTTCGTTACGGTTGAAAAATATTGTTTTTATATGGTTATGAAACAATGTTTTTCTAAAAAAATGTGCTAACTTAAACCCATGCGTTTAATGATTAATAAATCTATGAAAAATATTTATATTATGGGATTATTATTGGCTTGTTCTGGTTTTGCTATGGCTGAGACAGTGACTCAACAGCCCCCAGCACAACCTGTTCGCACTGCAAGTAATCCTAATGCTATACGTATTGTTACGCGTCCTGAAATTATGGGATTATGGGGAATGGAGATTCCAAATAATAAAAAATGTGTAGAGTATTATAATTTCCGCAGTAGTAACGATGTAGTGATTAAAAGTGGTGAAGAGTGGTCATACGGTATTTATGAATATCAGCCATCTGATGACCCTAAAGAGCAGCTATCGGCTTTAGTAATGCAAATTAAGTTTGATAATAATAAAGTAGATTGTTCTGGTCAGAAGCAAGATCAGACAGGTGATATTTCTCAATATTTCGTGCAATGGAAAAATGATCATACTATTAATTTCTGCTCAACGGCTAAGGGTGAGCAATGTTTCGCAACTTTACGCCGAATGTTGCCATAAACAAGTAGATATAAAAAAGCCTCTTATTTAAGAGGCTTTTTTATATGAAGCATATTATGCAGTTTCAGCTTTCTTTTCTTCTTCCACTTGCTTTAACAAGTGTTTTTCAAGGTAATGGATGTCCATTGCTTGAGAACAGAAGTTTTTATCCTGCAAAATAAGATCTTTATGTAAAGGAATATTGGTTTTAATTCCTGTAAGAATCATTTCATCTAACGCTTGACGCATGCGGGCAAGTGAAGTTTCACGATCTTTACCATGAGCAATCAATTTTGCAATCATTGAATCGTAATATGGCGGAATGCTATATCCAGGATAGATATGAGAATCTAAACGAATACCCGCACCACCTGGTGCATAGAAACTTTCAATTTTACCTGGTGAAGGTAAGAATGTTGTTGGATCTTCGGCATTGATACGACATTCAATGGCATGACCACGAACTTCAATATCTTCTTGTTGAAGCTCTAAGCCTAAACCAGCTGCAATACGTAATTGTTGTTCAATAATGTCAACACCAGTTACCATTTCAGTTACAGGGTGCTCAACCTGAACACGAGTATTCATTTCAATGAAGAAGAATTCACCATCTTCAAATAAGAATTCAAACGTACCAGCACCACGATATTGCATTAACTGACATGCGTGTACACAGGCTTGTAAAATATCAGCACGTGCTTGTTCCGGTAGATTTGGAGCAGGAGCTTCTTCTAACACTTTTTGGTGACGACGTTGCAATGAACAGTCACGGTCATATAAATGAATCGCGTGGCCATTACCATCACCTAAAACTTGAACTTCGACATGGCGAGGTTTTTGTAAGAAGCGTTCCATGTATACGGTATCATCGCCGAACCACATTTCTGCATCACGTTGAGCCGCTTGAACTGACTCAAGTAGTGTGTCTACACGTTCAACAATACGCATACCACGACCACCACCACCAGCTGCCGCTTTAACAATAAGCGGGAAACCGATTTCTTTCGCTTCAGCTAATGCGTTATGGATAGTTACAGCATGGTCGCAGCCAGGTACCGTAGGTACGCCAGCTTTTTTCATTGCAACAATTGCAGAAACCTTGTTACCCATTAAACGGATATGTTCTGGGCGAGGGCCAATAAATGTGAAACCTGAGCTTTCTACAATTTCAGCAAACTCGGCATTTTCCGAAAGGAAGCCATAACCTGGATGAATTGCATCGGCACCAGTAATTTCTGCAGCAGTAATAATTGCCGGGATGTTTAAATAGCTATCACTACTTGCACCCGGACCAATACATACTGCTTCATCAACGAAACGTAAATGCATCAAATCTTTATCGGCATCTGAATAGATACCAACAGTTTTGATTCCTAATGTTTTGCAAGCCCGGGTAATTCGTAAAGCGATTTCACCACGGTTTGCAATTAAAACTTTTTGCAACATAGATGTCCCCGGGGTATTACGCGCGATAACGGAATAAAGGTTGACCGAATTGGATCACTTCACCATTTTTCACTAAAATTTCTTCAATCACACCGCTTTGAGTTGCTTCAATCGGGTTCATGATTTTCATTGCTTCAATAATACCCAAAGTCTCACCAGCAGATACTGTTTGACCTACTTTAACAAATGGTGCTTCGCCTGGGCTTGGAGCAGCATAGAACACACCAACCATAGGAGAAGTTTCAACTGCTCCACGTGGTGTTTTTGCAACAGGTGCTTCAGCAACAGGAGCTGCCGGAAGTGCTACACCAGCCGCAGCAACGACAGGATTGCGACGAGTTAAAGCGATCGATTGATCACCTTCTTTAACTTCAATCGCTTGCAAGTCAGACTCAATCATTAAATCGATGAGTTTCTTAATTTTGCGGATATCCATGGGCGACTATTCCTGAACTAGTTTGGGTTAGATGGTTGAATTTTTTCAATAGCGTAATCGAGTGCAAAGCTATAACCTTTTGCGCCTAGACCACAAATCACGCCAATTGCTTTGTCTGATAAATAAGAGTGATGTCTGAAAGCTTCACGTGCGTGAACATTTGATAAATGTACTTCAATAAAGGGAATGGCAACGCCAAGTAAGGCATCGCGTAAAGCAACTGAAGTGTGGGTGAGGGCAGCAGGGTTAATAATAATCAGTTTTACGCCTTCTGTTTGTGCCTGATGAATACGGTCAACAATGGCACCTTCCCAGTTGCTTTGAAAAGTATCTAGTGTAATTGAGGCTTGTTCAGCTTGAGCAATAAGTTGTTGGTTGATATTGTCTAGGGTAAGATGACCATATACTTCTGGTTCGCGTTTTCCCAGCAAATTCAAATTCGGTCCATGAATTACCAAAATGGTCGAACTCATTCAGATTGCTCCAGCTCTAAAGTTGCAAATAATCTTTGCAAGATGTCTGCAAAGTTTGCTTATTATGGCATATGTTTCTACAAGTTTTTTATAATTTCTTTTAATTGTCGCAGAAAGGGTACACCAAATTCGGCTTATATATTGTAAATTTTGCGACGAATTAGCAATGTTAAAAAATGACAAAATTTCAAGTAATTTAACGGAGCTTATTTTAAACCGAATTGACAAAAACAGTTCATGTATTTTGTGTAACGGGGGTATAAGCATCTTCAATCGTTAACATTTCATTCCAGCGTGTTAGGTAATTTTTTGAGCGATGACATTGTTTCATTTGCCAAGATGGATTACGTGAGTGATATCCAACTTGTAAATAGTGGCTACCAAAACGCTTACGGACTGTACCTAAAGTTTCCATCAATTGTTGTCTTTGATGAATAAGTTCCAGAGGCTGCCATAAATCATCAATATGTTGCTGACGTGCGTGTAGAGCACAAAATAATACTCCAATTTTTATGTAACTTTTATTTTCTTTATATAAAACATCAATTTGCTGCATAGCTGCTTTAGTAAGTATGCATAAATCATCTGTTGCATAATGAAGACCAATTGCTTGAGATGTGGCTTTTTTATAGGGCGGTTTGTCGGTTTTTTCATAAAGCATAACTTGAACACAGGCACAAAGTTGTTCTTGTTTCATTAAACGGCGATGTGCCCGGTTAAGGTGAAAGATAAGTGCTTGTTTAATAATCTCAATACTGGATAAAGCTTGAGCAAAACTTCGTGATGCTAAAATCCGTTTCGTTGGAATAGCTGGATCATCAAGTTCAATACAGGATTGGCCTTTTAGCTCACGAATAGTGCGTGCCATGACCACAGAAAAGGCCTTTGCCATATGGTGTTCATTGGCAAAAGTTAAGTCTAGGCATGTGTACACCTCATAACTTTGTAGCTGTTTGACTAATTGATAGCCGATTCCCCATACCTCTTTGACTGATGTCTGTTGCATGAGGTCTTCCATAATTAATGGATCTAAGGTGATGAAATTACATACTCCTTTAAAACTTTTAATTTTCTTAGCATAGTGATTGGCAAGTTTTGCTTGTGTCTTTGAATATCCAATTCCAATGCAACAAGGTAAGCCTAACCATTTTAGGAGAGTGTTTCTCACTTTGTTGCAGTAGTCAGAGATATCGATAGATTGGAGGTAAGGGGTGAGATGAATAAAGCATTCATCTAT
The DNA here is from genome assembly GCF_033599315.1 of Acinetobacter sp. OYA S30. NCBI lineage: Bacteria > Pseudomonadati > Pseudomonadota > Gammaproteobacteria > Moraxellales > Moraxellaceae > Acinetobacter > Acinetobacter sp. OYA S30. The sequence goes on along the minus strand of NZ_JAWVAV010000006.1, from coordinate 129,850 downwards.
AGAGTAGGCTTCTAAATCATCTGGAGAGAAAAACTCACCGAGGACAGCAAAAAAACGGCGGGACATCTCGGCATATAAAGTGTAGTTGCTTGAATAGACTTGAACGCCTGCTTGTAAAGCATCTTTTTCAATTTGGAACCACGGTACGCCCATTTTAATCCCTAAAAGTTTTGCCTCTTCACTACGTGAAACCACACAGCCATCGTTATTAGATAAAACAACTACAGGTTTATCATTGAGTTTAGGGTTGAAAAGACGCTCACAGCTGACATAGCAATTATTAATATCAACCAGTGCATAAACTTCACGGTGTGAGATATCTTTCATTATTTCATCCCCTTACTCATTAACTGAAATCTGTATTTTGAATTTGTAACATAATCAAGTTAACAAAATTACGGGCTGATATCTAGGGGAGTTTCGGTTGTTCGTCGAAATTATAGGTAGGAGATAAAGTCTATGAAATGTCAGTTATTGATATGGAAATGTCTGAAAATGATAAGTTTTAATTGGTTATGATCGGAGACATAAGAGCTATATTTAATGGATGAGTTGAGTCTTTTAAATGTAGTAATGCGTATAACGCATTTGTCTTATGGGTCTTTCAAGCTGTCTTTGTTAATAAAGACAGCTTTTTTTATAATGTGCTTAAGTATTTTTTAGAGTTTGGCTTGATTGTAGCACTCGAGATTAATGCATTGTGCACTCAGTTCTATGATTTGATCAGGGGCTAATTGAAGTTTTTCCCATTTTTGCATTTGCTGAAATAACCAATGGAAATCTTCAGGTTGGGGAGCCGCATTTTCTTTAACCAAGTACTTTACAATATTTTGAATCATATAATATTTATCGACATGTACTTCTTCAGAACAGTGAAATCGGACAATCCCAAACTCGACCAATAACTTTAAGACAGGTGCAAAATCTTTTAAATTACTCAATTCTTTTTGAGCTTTCATAATTGCCGTTGTAAGGGCAACTAAGGTTTGAGGATGTTGTTCAGCCCATTCTTGAGTTACTGCGAGAACTTTATCTGCCACATTGGGAATAATGTCTTGACTTGAGCAGACGATTTTACTTAAGCCTAAAAGTTCACCTTGAGTATTCCAAGGCTCTCCCACACAAAAACCATCAATCACATGGTTATCTAAAGCTTCGACCATATACGGTGGCGGAAGTGCTTTAAGTTTGAGCGTTTGAGCTATTCTAGAGTCTGCCAAAGCAAGCCATTCTCTTAAACAATAATGATGGATTGAATGTTTAAATACATGGGCTAAAGAAAGAGTATGATCTTGCTCAATGTATTGAGTAACTTTTTGGGCGGTAGTTTGTGCATTATCATTTTCTTGAATAGCCAGTTGATGAATTAATTTTTGGCTTAAGCTGATAAAAGCACGGTTTTTACTTAAAACGAGCGGGGTTTGCAGTGCAATACCAATTTGGTCTGCACCCATTGCTGCTGCAGGGAGCATCGCAGATAAACAATGTGCAGCATCTAATAAGCCAAAAGCTAAACGGTCGCGTAGACTTGCCCATGATGCTTCTTTGACTAAGGTAACATCTAAATCGACTTCTTCGAAGAAACCTTGCTGCTTTGCCCAAAGTAAAGCGATGCAATCAAGTAAAGGAATATAGCCGAGTTGCAATTGAGTCTTTTCTAATTTGCTCATTTATTCATCCTTTAGTTGATCATTTAGTAATTTTTGAGCGTCAAGTAAACGCCGTGCCATTTCTCCAATCGTTATACGGTGACTCATGGCATTTTTTCTGAGTAATTGAAAAGCTGTGTCTTCAGGTAAGCCATGCAGTTGCATGAGTAGCACTTTGGCCTTTTCAACATCTTTACGATCGGCCAGTTTGGTTTGAGCTTCTTTTAAGTCACCTTCGAGCTTTTTATGTTTTTTATATTGCTCAATTGAAATCTCTAAAATGGTATGTAAGCGAGCGGGGTCTATGCCATCTACAATATAAGCCGTTACGCCTGCATCTATAGCTTGTTTGATGGTGTCTTTATCTGAATTTTTAGTGAATAGAACAGTTGGTAGGTCATAGCTACTCACACAACTTTCAATAATGTCACGATGGGGATGATCCATATCGAGCAAGATGACATCGGCTTGTAAATCTTCAAGACGAAAAATATTTAAGTGGTCCAAAGTAAGGCAGGCAACCACTTCAAAGTCATTTTCAAGCAGACTATTTTTTATATAGTCGGCCCGCGCATGATCATCATCGATAAGAGCTATTTTGAGTTTTGGCATAAGTTCAGAAAATCAGGCTAAGAAAATGCGCCAATTCGACGCGTTTTTTGTTATCAATTTTTAAGCAAGATTAGTGCCATCCAAAATTAAACAAAAAATCAGACATGAGTGGTCCTTTACTATTCTAATGCATTGTTTTGATCAATATTGGTGCAAAAAAGCGATTCATTTTGTGGCAAGACTTATTTTTGTTTAAACCATATAGACGAGCAGCAATAGTGCAGGGAAAATTAAATATTCTTTTTGGATAAAAATGGGTTTTGTATTAAGTATTTGAAAATAAAAATAAAAAATTATTAATATTAATTTTAAAAAGAATTGGCATGCAAAATGCTTAGTTAATTACAGGTCGAAGACGACCATAAGTTTTAAAGACGGCCAACGATGTCCGTTCTGATCGAATTTGTGAGTGCAACTGTACACACAGAAAATTTACGTTCAGTCGGAGTGAAGGTTATGTCTTTATTTTTATTGCATAAAAAAGTTACATCTGAATTAACTAATTTTTCAGTTTCAGCGATGCGAGCCTTCCGTATGAGGGGGCTCGCTTTTTTTATTTGTTTTTATGACTTTGCTATGCATAGGGTGTCGTCAACGAGTGGAAAAAATGGGTTCCAAGCAGCTATACGCTTTGTGATGTTGATACGTTTCTCGGTAGAGCACAAGGCAAAACAACAATGTCTATTTGAGAACGCAAGAACGCAGCTTAAAAGCAACGTGATTTGAGGAGAAACACTATGAAATTGGTAATGATTGGTCATGGTATGGTGGGCCACAAATTCATCGAAGCCATTTTAGAAAAAGCAGATGATGAACTGGAAATCACGATTCTTGCAGAAGAACCTCGTATCGCATATGACCGCGTACATTTGACTGAATACTTCTCAGGGAAATCGGCAAAAGATTTATCTTTAGCACGCTTTGATTTTGCTGATGCGTATGGCATTGACCTGCGTTTAAATACTAAAGCAGTGGCGATTGATACAGCTGCACAAACCGTAACAACCAATCATGGTGATGTGATTAGCTATGACAAGTTGGTGCTGGCGACCGGTTCATATGCATTTGTTCCGCCAATTCCGGGTAATGACCGCGAGAACTGTTTTGTTTACCGTACCATTGAAGACCTAGATGCTATTCGTACAGCAAGTTTAAAGGCTAAAACAGGCGTAGTAATTGGCGGTGGTTTACTTGGACTTGAGGCAGCCAAAGCATTACGTGATTTAGATTTAGAAACACACGTTGTTGAGTTTGCACCACGTTTGATGGCAGTTCAAATTGATGACTTAGGGGGCAAGGTTTTACGCCGTAAAATTGAAGATTTAGGTGTAAAAGTCCATACACAAAAAGCGACTCAGTCTATTGAGTCTGGTGTAAATACCACTCATGTGATGAAGTTCGCCGACGGTAGTGAACTCGAAACTGATGTGATCTTATTCTCTGCGGGGATCCGCCCACGTGATGAGCTTGCGCGCAACAGTGGGCTTGCGATTGGTGAGCGTGGCGGTATTGTAATTAATGATTATTGCCAAACATCAGATCAAAACATTTATGCCATTGGTGAATGTGCGCTTTGGCAAAATAAAATTTATGGCTTGGTTGCACCGGGCTATGACATGGCGCGTATTGCAGCAAAACACATTTTAGATGAAGAGTGTCACTGCTTCGCTGGCGCAGACATGAGCACCAAATTGAAGTTGATGGGCGTTGATGTTGCTTCTGTTGGTGATGCACATGCTATGACCCCAGGTGCATTAAGCTATTTCTATGCAGATGAACATGCGCTGGTTTATAAAAAGATTGTTGTAAATGCCGACAAAACCAAGTTGCTTGGCGCGGTTTTAGTGGGCGATGCCAAAGAATACAACGACCTTTTACAAATGATGTTGAATGGTCTGGCTTTACCGGAAGTGCCTGAAAGTTTAATCATGCCGGGTTTTGAGCAATCAGCAGCAAAATCTGGTGGTAGCGGAGTCGATTTGCTGCCAGACAGTGCGACTATTTGTTCATGTAACAACGTATCAAAAGCAGACATCTGCCAAGCAATTAGTGATGGTTCGACCTCTTTAGGTGCATTAAAGAAATGCACCAAAGCAGCAACAGCATGTGGTGGTTGTGCACCATTAGTAACTCAAGTATTGAAGTCAGAGTTACAACGTCAAGGTGTGACTGTTAACAATCACATTTGCGAACATTTCCCGTACTCGCGTCAAGAGTTGTATCACTTGGTTCGTGTCAATGAAATCAAGACATTTGATGATTTAATTCATCAACATGGTCATGGTTTAGGTTGTGATATTTGTAAACCGGCAGCAGCAAATATTTTGGCATCTTGCTGGAATGATTTCGTACTTAAGCCAAGTCATGCAGGCCTACAAGACAGTAACGATTACTACTTGGGTAACATTCAAAAAGATGGCTCTTACTCCATTGTACCGCGTATGGCAGGTGGGGAAGTCACTCCGGATGGCTTAATTGCCATTGGCCAAATTGCGAAGAAATATAACTTATACACCAAAATTACTGGTGGTCAACGTGTTGATATGTTTGGTGCCCAAGTTCATGAACTTCCATTTATTTGGGAAGAGTTAAATGCTGCGGGCTTTGAGTCTGGTCATGCCTATGGTAAGTCGTTGCGTACAGTGAAATCTTGTGTAGGTAGCACTTGGTGCCGTTACGGGGTAGATAACTCGGTTGGTTTAGCGATTGAACTTGAAAACCGCTACAAAGGTTTGCGTTCACCGCATAAATTGAAAATGGCAGTGTCTGGCTGTACACGTGAGTGTGCGGAAGCGCAAGGTAAAGATGTAGGCGTGATTGCCACTGAAAAGGGTTGGAACCTTTATGTATGTGGTAACGGTGGTATGAAACCACGTCATGCAGAATTACTTGCATCTGACCTCGATAAAGAAACACTTATTCGTTATATCGACCGTTTCTTTATGTTCTACATTCAAACGGCAGACCGTTTACAACGTACCAGTGTATGGCGTGACAACATGGAAGGCGGTCTAGACTACCTTAAATCTGTGATCGTTGATGACTCTCTTGGTTTAGCTGCCGAGCTTGAGCGCCGTATGGAACACATTATTGGTACATATCAAGATGAATGGCGTACAGCTGTCGAAAACCCAGAAGTTCGTAAACGCTTCCAGACTTATATCAATGCAGGAGCAAATGAACAAGCTGATCCGCACATTCAATTTACAACTGAACGTGGTCAAATCCGCCCATTAACTGAAGCTGAACGTTCAGAAGACCGCATTCCAATGGTTGAAGCATAAAGGAGAACTTATATGAATATTGTACAAGACAAAAATATGCTTCCTGATGATCAGTGGATTGACGTTTGTGCCCTCGATGATTTAACCCCCAACACTGGTGCAGGAGCGCTAGTGGGCGGTCAAGCGGTTGCAATCTTCCGTGTAGGGCATGAAAAACGTGTTTATGTACTGAGCAATAAAGATCCGTTTAGCCAAGCGAATGTGATGAGTCGTGGGATTATTGGTGATTTACAAGGCGAACGCGTCGTTGCATCTCCAATCTATAAACAACATTTCAGTTTAGCTACGGGCCGTTGTTTAGAAGATAAAGACCAAAAATTGGCAGTTTATCCGAGCAAAATTGTTGATGGCCGTGTTTGGGTCAACGCGGTGCCGCAAAAAACTTATATTACCAATACAGGTGTATCACAAGACAAACTTAGACTGGTGCTGATCGGAAATGGTTTGGCAGGGATGCGTTGTCTGGAAGATTTACTTGATATGGCACCAGACCGTTATGAAGTTACGGTGATTGGTGAAGAACCATGGGGTAACTATAACCGTATTATGTTGTCTCCGGTTTTATCGGGTGAAAAAACCATTGAAGACATTATGTTGCATCCACCGAAGTGGTACGACGATAAAGGCATTAAATTTATTGCTGGTGATAAAGCCGTAAAAATTGATCGTCCGCGTAAAGTGGTTTACACCGAAAAAGGCCAGACAGTTGATTATGACCGTTTGATTCTGGCAACAGGCTCGGCACCATTTATTCCACCAGTTCAAGGTGTTGACCTAAAAGGGGTGTTAACTTTCCGCGATATTTATGATGTTAACACCATGATTGAATACTGTGGTTCAAAAACTAATTCAGTCGTGATTGGCGGCGGTTTGCTGGGTTTAGAAGCTGCCTATGGTTTAAAGCAACGTGGTATGAACGTCACGGTATTGCATTTAATGGACCGTATTATGGAACGCCAACTTGATGGGCGTGCGAGTCAATTACTTCGTCATAGTATTGAGCAAAAAGGCATTCAAATCATTACCGAAGCCAATACCGAAGCGTTAATCGGTGATGAAAATGGTCATGTCAAACAAATCCGTTTGAAAGATGGCACAGTGTTAGATGCTGACCTTGTGGTGTTTGCTGTAGGTATCCGTCCGAATATTGCTTTGGCGCAAAGTGCTGGTCTACGTTGCAATCGAGGGGTGTTGGTGAATGACACCATGCAAACATTTGACCCAAGTATTTATGCGGTGGGTGAGTGTATCGAACATCGTGGACAGACCTTTGGTTTAGTTGAGCCACTATGGGGGCAAGCTTTTATTTGCGCGACCCATTTAGCAGAGCACGGCAGCTTAACTTTTAAAGCACCGACCGTACCGACTCAGTTAAAAGTCAGTGGTGTCGATGTATTCTCGGCTGGCAATTTTGAACCGAAAGATGATTATGAAGACATTATCCTGAACGATGAAAAACGCCAGATTTATAAGCGTATTATCATTCAAAGCGATCGAGTAATCGGTGCAGTACTGTTCGGTGATACTGAAGATGGCATGTGGTATGCAGAGTTAATTGCAGATCAAACTCCTGTTTCTTCATTTAGAAATAAGCTGCTATTTGGTCGAGATTTTGCATTAAAAAATGCAGGCTAAATAGGGAAAGGAGCAGTTATGAATAGTATTCCAAGCGTTGAAATCGATAGCTCCGACCATGTTGCAAAAACAACTAAAACAACATGTCCATATTGCGGTGTAGGTTGTGGTGTTAGTGTAAACGTTCAACAAAAACTTCAAGGACCTGTGGTGCAAGTTGAGGGGGATGCTGAGCATCCTTCCAACTTTGGGCGCTTATGCATTAAAGGTAGCCGACTTGCGGATACTTTGGGATTAGAAACACGTCTACTTCAACCGATGTTTGGTCGTAAGTCACATCGGACTGTAACCACATGGGATGCAGCAATCAATAAAATTGCCGATAAATTCCAGTCTTGTATCGATCAATATGGTCGTAACAGCATTGCATTTTATGTTTCAGGTCAGCTTTTGACTGAAGATTATTATGTGGTGAACAAGTTTGTAAAAGGCTATTTGGGCACTGCAAATATCGATACCAACTCACGCCTTTGTATGTCATCTGCGGTGGCAGGTCATAAACGTAGCTTTGGTGAAGACCTTGTGCCTGCAAGTTATGAAGATTTTGAACATGCAGATATGGTGGTTTTGGTTGGTTCCAATACCGCATGGTGCCATCCTGTGCTGTATCAGCGGATTATGCAGGCTAAAAGCCACAATCCAGATATGTTTGTGGTGGTGATTGACCCACGTTTTACCAGTACTTGTGAGCAAGCGGATTTACATTTACCGATTTTACCGGGCCAAGACGTCGCATTGTTTAACGGTCTATTCCAATATTTATATCAAAATGGTCATGCTGATCAGGCTTTTGTTGATGACTATACCGAAGGTTTGCAAGAGGTTTTGGCAAGTAGTCAGCAAGAAACGGATATTACCTATGTTGCCAAACGTAGTGGTATTTCTTTAGACAAATTACAGCAGTTCTTTGAGAAGTTTGCGCAGACTGAAAAGGTAATCACGCTATTTTCAATGGGTGTGAATCAATCAAGTCAGGGTGTGAATAAGGCCAACAGCATTATTAACTGTCATTTATTAACAGGCAAAATTGGAAAGCTCGGCGCTGCACCATTTTCAATGACAGGCCAGCCCAATGCTATGGGTGGTCGAGAAGTGGGTGGCTTAGCTAATATGTTGGCTGCCCATATGGATTTAGATAATCCCTTGCACCAAAAAGTAGTGCAAACCTTTTGGGACAGCCCATTTATTGCAACTCAAGCTGGCTTAAAAGCTGTTGATTTGTTCCATGCTGTTGAAGCTGGGAAAATTAAAGCCATCTGGATTATGGCAACCAATCCAGTGGTAAGTTTACCAGATGCTGATCAGGTGAAACGTGCTTTAGAGAAATGCGAATTGGTCGTTGTGTCAGATATCTGTACCGATACGGATACTACGGCTTACGCTGATGTGTTACTTCCAGCTTTAGGTTGGGGTGAAAAAGATGGAACCGTTACTAACTCTGAGCGTCGTATTTCACGTCAACGTGCTTTTTTACCTGCGCCGGGTGAAGCAAAAGCGGATTGGTGGTCAGTGAGTCAAGTTGCGAAAAAATTAGGCTTTAAAGGTTTTGACTTTAATAGTGCTGTTGATATTTTTAATGAACATGCGGCTTTGTCAGCACAAGATAATGCGGACATAAATACACGTGAGCAAAATGATACGTTCCGTTATTTCAACTTAAAAGGTTTAATGAACCTAAGTACTGCTGAGTACGACGCTCTACAACCAGTGCAATGGCCAGTCTGGAGTAAAAACCAGGACGCTAAAGCTGTTCAACAACTGTTTGGCAAGGGCCAGTTTAGTCACAAAAATACCAAGGCAAAATTGATTTCGACTGTTGCAATCGATCCGGTACATGCAGTTTCAGAAGATTATCCGCTCATTTTGAACACGGGACGTATTCGTGATCAATGGCACACCATGACGCGTACTGGTTTGTCACCAAATTTGACCAGTCACCGTGCCGAACCATTTTGCGAGATTCATCCGAGTGATGCCTTGAAATTTGGTGTGCGTGATCAAGGCTTGGTAGAAGTTCGTTCGAAATGGGGCAGTTGTGTACTACGCGTGACATTCTCATCAGGTGTCCGTCGTGGGCAAATTTTTGCACCGATTCACTGGACTGAACAGGTCGCATCCGACGCCCGTATTGGTAAAGTCGTTAATCCAGAAGTTGATGCAATTTCAGGTGAGCCCGAGTTCAAACATACGCCTGTAACCATTCAGCCGTTCTATACCACTTGGCAAGGTGTGCTCTATATTCGTGAAGGATACGAGTCGCACATTCAAGAATCGCTACATCACTGTGCATGGTGGACTAAAGTCAAAATGGTGAAAACCAATCGCTATGAACTTGCAGACCGCCAAACTTTTCATGATACTCAAAAGAATCTGAAAAGCTTTTTGCCATTTGCTGATGAAACCTTTGAATGGTTAAGCATAGAAGATATTTCTTCACAGCTGAGCCATAGCGTTATTTTGAAAGATGGCATTGTAATTGCAAGTCTATATATTGCACCGCCAGATTTATTGCCAGACCGTGACTGGGTAGCAAGTCTGTTTAAACGAGAACGTTTGAGCGCCTTGCACCGTAAAGCTTTACTAGCAGGTATGCCAATGTCGGCTACCAATAATGATGGGCCTTTGGTGTGTAGTTGTTTTAAAGTAGGTAAGAATAAAATTATCGAAGCAATAAAAACACAAAACATTACCCATGAAAAACAGGTCACTGCTTGTTTAAAAGCTGGTGGCAATTGTGGATCATGTTTACCTGAAATCCGTGGCTTAATTAAAGCTTGCCAGCAAGAGGTAGAAGTGTGAATAAGGGATATCCCATAACTGATCTGGTCATTCTGGCGGGTGGACAAGCCCGCCGTATGAATGGTTTAAATAAGCTGTTGCAGCAATTCGATGGCGATACGCAACTTCTTAAGATTCACCAAAAGCTAAAATCTTCAGTATCTGAAATTTGGGTGAATAGTCATCGAGACTATTCAATCTATCAAAGTATTGTGCCAGATATTAAATGTTTTCAAGATGATGCTTCTGGTTTTTTTGGTCCGCTTATGGGGATGAAAAGCACATGGTCTCATGTACGAGCAGATTATGTTTTGTTTATTCCTTGTGATGTGACCTACATACCTACGCAAGTCGTTGCGAAATTACACAGCGCACTTCGCAAAAATAAACAGGCTCAGGCAGCTTACGTTTCAATTAACGGAGATGCTTTATACCCATTTTGTTTGTTAAAACGTGAAAGTCTAGAAGTTTTAGAGCAGCAAATTGATAAGCAACAATTGAGTTTAAAAAATTGCTTTAAACTTTTACATGCACAAGTAGCCATTTTTCAAAAGCAGAACTTATTTTTCCATAGCATTAATTCTTTAGATGAACTTCAACAATACAAACAAATTAAAGCATTTAAAGAGATTTTTTCGACAAATTAGAACTTCAATTATATCGATTTAAAATTTACATTGATAATCTGAAATCATTTTTTAAATTTTGAGTTATTGACTGTTTAGAATTTAAGTTCTATTTTGGAACTTGTTATTTTCATTCTAGCCAGATGTATAAAAATAAACGGAGCCAGAAAAATGATGGACGCAGCTCAGCAAAGTAAAACAGATGTGACCGCATGTATTTTATGTTCAAGAAACTGCGGTTTGAGCGTGGAAATTAAAGATAACCAATTTGTCAAAATTAAAGGTAATCCTGAGCATCCATTTTCTCAAGGTTACATTTGCCAAAAAGCCGCAAGATTACAGCATTACCAGAAACATGCAGACCGTTTGACCGCACCTTTAAAACGCCAACCAGATGGTTCATTTCAAGAAATTAGTTGGGATGTAGCGATACAAGAAATTGCCGATCAATTGGTTCAGATTAGAGATAAATTTGGCGGCACTGCTTTTGCTTCGGTTGGGGGCGGTGGACAGGGTAACCACCTCGGTGCAGCTTATGGCCGACAACTTTTATTGGCTATGAAAAGTTATTATGCATATAACTCACTTGCCCAAGAAAAAACAGGTGATTTTTGGCTCAATGGCCGCCTGTTCGGTAGTCAGGCCTGCCATACTACAGAAGATGTTGAACATGCAGATTACGTACTTTTTATTGGAACGAACCCGTTTCAGGCACATGGTATTCCCAACGCACGAGACACGCTAAAACATATTAAGAAAGATCCGAACCGAACCATGGTAGTGTTCGACCCGCGTGTTACCGAAACGGCAAAACAAGCAGACATTCACGTGCAGCTAAAACCGGGAACAGATGCTTTTTTAATGTCAGCCATGATTGCGATCATTATTAAAGAAAAGCTTTATGATGCAGCATTTATTGAGCAGCACACACATGGGTTTGAAGAAGTAAAAGCTGCATTTAACCATGTCCCGATTGAAGACTATATTGCTAAAGCTGATGTACCTGTCGATTTGATTTATCAAGTTGTTCGAGATTTTTCAAAGGCAAAAAGAGGCTGTGTACGTATCGATTTAGGTATTCAACATACTTTGAATACAACATTAAATGGTTATTTAGAAAAGCTTTTATACTTACTGACAGGGAACTTTGGAAAACAGGGTACCAATAATTTGCATACCATGTTTATTCCAATTTTGACCGATACGGATGAAAGAAAACCAAAATATCGACGTAGCGTTTATCATAAAATGTTCCCGATTTCCGGGTTTTTCCCACCTAATATTTTACCCGATGAAATCCTTAAAGCAGGGGAAAAGCGAATTCGTGCTGTGTTTGTAGATAGTTGTAATCCACTATTAACTTACCCTGACACACCTGCCTTTGAGGAAGCCTTTAAAGCATTAGATTTGTTGGTTGTGGTCGATGTTGCTATGACGGAAACCGCGAGACTAGCGGACTATATTTTGCCTGCTCATACTCAGTTTGAAAAATGGGAATTTACTGGTTTTAACTTGGAATTTCCTAAGAATGGTTTTCACCTGCGTCATCCCGTATTGGCTGCTCAAGCAAACACTTTACCGGAAGCCGAAATTTATACTCGATTACTGGAAGCTATGAATGCTATTCCGAAGAATTTTCCAATTCTAGAAAAAATAGCTGCGGTCGACTCGAAAAAAACCGCCTACTTACCCTACTTGTCGGCGCTAGGACTTACCTTGGCACGCCATAAAAAATATATCCCTTTTGCTGCCTCTATCATTTATCGAACTCTTGGCAAACGACTTGGCAATTCTGCAGATTCAGTTGCTTTTTTATTACCGCTATCTATTCAATATGCTGTTTTACATACCAAAGCAGTACGCCGTGCAGGTTATAAAGGTAGTCCGTTAACACAAGGTGTCAAACTATTTGAGCAGATATTAAAGCAACGTTCAGGTATGGTTTTATCGCAACATGAATATGACGAAGTCTGGAAACTGGTAGCTTATAAAGATAAGAAAATACGTCTTGCAATTCCCGAGATGTTAAGTGAACTCGCAAGCTTGAAAAGCCATAACGTTAATGTTGAAGAGTTTCCTTTCATCCTTTTGTCAGGTGAACGCCGTAGTTACAATGCCAACCAAATTTACCGTGACCCTGCTTGGCGAAAAGTAGATGCAGAAGGTGCACTGCGTATTCATCCTGAAGATGCAAGACACTTAAATGTAGATGCAGGGGGGCAGCTTAAATGTATCTCAGCGCATGGAGAAATTCAGGTAGCTATTGAGTTGGATGATGGGATGAGAAGAGGTGTCGTATCACTTCCACATGGCTATGGTATGCGATTTCAAAATGGTGAACCAATTGGACCACAATTAAACTTACTTATTTCTGCTGAACATTGTGATCCATTGTCGAAAACGCCATACCATAAATATGTACCCATCCGTTTAGAAAAGTGTTAGAAATAGAATCAAGTAAAACATAGATTTTACCGCGCTAACTCGAGATTTATTTTTAAATCGTTCTTGAGACGGTGCGGTGAAAAACCTATAAAAAGTTAAATATTATGGAAGATAAGTAGAGCTGGAACAAATTTTGCATAAAAAACAAAGCACTATTTAGGCGCAATTTTTTGTATTTGATTGTTCATAATCGGTGCTCGCAATATTTGAACTGTTCTCGATATGAGTGCAAATGATGAAACAATATCACTCTGAAACTGCGCCAAGCCTTCTGCAAGATCAATATGGGCGTATCAAGCGTAAGTTACGAATTTCTGTAACTGATCGCTGTAATTTTAAGTGTGTATATTGCATGCCTGAGCATCCAGAATGGTTAAATAAACAAGACTTGCTTAGTTTTGAAGCGCTCTTTCAATTTTGTTATTTTATGGTGCAGCAAGGTATCCAAAGTATTCGCATTACGGGTGGTGAACCATTAATGCGTCAAGGTATTGTTCATTTCATTCGAGATCTACAGTCTTTAAAAAGTTTAGGTTTAAAACGTATATCGATGACTACCAATGGTCATTACCTTGCTAAACATGCCAAGCAGCTAAAAGATGCTGGATTAGATGATTTAAACATTAGTTTAGATAGTTTAGATCCTGTTCAGTTTAAAGAGTTGACCAAGAAAAAATTGGAGCCTGTTTTAGAGGGGATACAAGCTGCAAAAGAAGTAGGATTACCTTTTAAAATTAACTGCGTGTTAATGAAAGATAGAAATGATGATCAAATCTTACCTATGGTGAAATGGTCAATTGCTCATCATATTCCTTTGCGTTTTATCGAGTTTATGCCGCTTGATGGTGATGCACTTTGGTCAAATAAAGATGTGGTAAGTGAGGCTGAAATTTTACAGGTATTGCAACCGTATTATTCGGTACAAGTCATCGAGCAGCAACATGAGCCAGCGCGTCAATATCTAATTAACGGTAGCTACCATTTAGGAATTATTTCCACAATTACGCATTCATTTTGCCACCAATGTGACCGTATACGGCTTACCGCAAAAGGCGAACTATATAATTGTTTATTTGCGCCGCAAGGCTTAAATATTAAGCCTCAGCTTCAAACGTTGGTAAGCAAACAACATACTCCAGAATATGGTGTGTATATCCAAAATTTAAAGAATTTGGTTCATCCTTATATCTGGCATAAAGCCAAAGGTTTCCATGCCTTACAACATCAACAAACCCGTAAAATCAGCATGCATATGCTTGGGGGATAAATGCAACAATCTATCCAAATTAAAGTCGAAGCATTTGGTGCAATTGAAAAATTGCTTCCTGAAAATCTTTTGTTAGTTTGTCCTAGTCATAGTCTAGTTAAAGATGTATTGGATGAAATTGTTTTATTGCATCCGGAATCTACAAAAGCCATGGAAAAATGTGCATGTGCGATTGGTGATAATGTCATAACCAGACAAACTGTCTTAAGTGAGCCATGCACTTTGGTTTTATTATCACCCGTTGCCGGAGGATGAGTCATGAAAGAGTTCGCAAGAATACAAGAGCAGGCTTTAAGCTTGGATACTTTTGATCCGATTCAGTCTTTTCCTGAATGTGGCGGTATCGATATTTTTATGGGTACGGTTCGTAATCACCACGAAGGTAAAGCGGTAAAGGCGCTGAAATATACATCGTATAAACCGCTTGCAGAAAAAATGATACGTGAAATTGAACTAGAAATTGAGAAAAAGTATCAGGTATCTTATGTGCGAGTGGTTCATCGGATTGGATATTTAGATGTGGGCGAAACAGCAATCATTGCAATTGCTTATGCAGCCCATCGCCGTGAAGCTTTTCAAGCATGCGAAGAAGCAGTTGAGCGAGTAAAGCATGAAGTACCTGTCTTTAAAGAAGAGTTCTTTACAGATGGTACAAGTCACTATGTAGAAGGCTGCTGTATTCGTAAGGATGCACCGCACGACCACAAACACCATCATCATGCCGGCCATGAGCACTCACACTGAAATATGTAATACTAGGATAAATAATGAAAAACGTAGGAATGAAGCCGGAAAGTTATCGTGTTGCTGAAGCACAAGCGATTTTATATGCACCACCGCACTGTATTGAACTATTAAGACAAGGAAACACGGAAAAAGGTGATGCATTAAAAACAGCACGTGTTGCAGGAATTTTGGCAGCAAAAAGAACTGATGAGCTGATTCCACTATGTCATCCGCTACCGATTTATCGGGCAGATGTAGAATATGAATTGGAACATGACTTTGTAAAAATTATTGCTGTCGTTGAGACCATTGGGCCAACTGGCGTAGAAATGGAAGCTTTAACGGCGGCAAGCCTTGCAGGTTTAACCATTTACGACATGTTAAAGCCCCATTGTGAACCAGAAGAACTCTGGATGGATCAATGTAAACTACTTAAGAAAAAAGGCGGAAAATCCCATTTTAAACGGGTATTGCGTCAGCCTGTTTCGGCTGCGGTTATTGTATTGTCAGATACCGTAGCAGCGGGTAGAAAGCCGGATACGGCCGGAAAATCTGTAGTTGAAACTTTAACTGAAGCTGGATTTGATCCGATCCATTACCAAATTTTGCCTGATGAAGCAGATGATCTCAAAGAATTGGTCCTAGAACTCACCAAATCGTATGCTTGTATTATGACCGTGGGTGGGACAGGAATTGGTAAGCGTGACATTACAGTTGATACGCTAGAGCCTCTTTTAGAACGTAAATTAGATGGCTTAATGGAAGCTGCTCGCTCATTTGGACAAAAACGCACGCCATACGCTGCTATGTCACGCGGAGTAGCCGGGTTTATTGACCGTTCGTTAGTAGTGACGTTACCGGGAAGCCGTGGTGGAGCAAGCGAATCAATGGCCGCTATTTTACCCGCATTAGTCCATATTTTTGATGTTTGCCGTGATTTACCACATCCAGGAGGCTATGAATAATGTCAGGTTGTGGTGCTGAGCGTGGATTAATCAGTATAGATGAAGCGCTAGATTTAGTTATTAATAAGCCTAAAAACTTAAGCTCTATTCAAAAGACTCTAATAAATAGCCTAAGTAGTTATCTTGCCAAAGATATTTACTCTGAAATTAATTTACCAAGTTTCTCTCAAAGTGCGGTAGACGGTTATGCACTTTGTAGCCATACAGAAGATTTAAATAATCAAAAGTTCCAAGTCACAGGTGAAATTCGTGCCGGAAGTGAGAGTCACGATATACTCGGTGAAGGTCAGGCGATTCGTATATTTACGGGTGGTAAAATTCCTGAAGGGACAACGCATGTAGCACGGCAAGAAATCGTATCGGTTATTTCGGCCCAAGAAATTTGTTTAACGGAACATATACGCCCTCAAGCTGATATCCGTTTTACGGGTGAAGAAATCCAGCAGGGGCAGTTGCTTGCTCAAGTAGGACAGTTTCTAAATATTGGAAGTTTGGCTGCTTTAAGTATGGCGGGAGTGCAAGAGCTTACTGTTTACTGCAGACCAAAAGTTGCAGTTTTAGTCACAGGTGATGAAGTTGCTCAAACGGCAGAAGATTTAATCGATGGAAAAGTCTTTGATGCAAATGGTCCATTACTAAAAGCTTGGTTTGAAGATTATGGTTTAGATATCGAACTCATTCATGTGGCAGATGAAGCAGAGCAGGTCACCCATTACTTTAACCAGCTAAAAGACAGCCATGATGTTGTTATAACGACTGGCGGAGTTTCGGTAGGAGACTACGACTTTGTTCGGCCCTGTGCTTTCGAAGTTGGATTTGAACAAATCTTTTGGAAAGTTAAACAAAAACCGGGTAAACCTTTATTCTTTGCCGAATACCATAATTCACAAACCCGCCATTCCTGTTATTTGTTAGGCTTACCGGGCAATCCGGCTGCGGTATATGTCGCAATGCAAGTTTATGGTAAATCTTTATTGGATGCCTTGCAGGGCAATAGACAGGGACCAGAATGGTTTACCGCAATTTTAGAGCATGATTTAAAAGAAGATGCACGTGAGCGTTTTTTACGAATGTATGCTTATTTTGATGCAGGACAACTTAGGGTGAAAAGTTTGGCCAAGCAGCAGTCTCATATGCTGAGTAACCTTATGCAAGCCAATTGTTTAGTCCGTATTCCTGCGAGTACAAAACTAGCATCAGGAACTGTGCTAAAGGGAATCTTTATTTCAAATTAACTTATAAATAAGCTGTATATAATTAATCCATACTGATGGATTAATTATATTTTATAACTATTTTTAGTGACTGTTATTTTAAAAAAGAAGCTTTATAAATATACTAAAAACTTATTTCTAAGCTGAATATTGCATATAACATATTAAGTGGTTTAGGGTATAAATAATAAGGCAAGTAGGCCAGTTTTATATTGAGGAAAGCATAAAGATGAAATGGGATGACATCGGTGATCAGCCTTGTTCTGTTGCCCGTATGCTATCAGTGATTGGTGATCGATGGACGATGCTAATATTACGTAATGCTTTTATGGGAATTCGTCGTTTTGATGACTTTCAAAAATCATTAGGTGTCACTCGTCATGTCCTTTCTGATCGCTTAAAACGGTTGGTTGAATACGAAATTTTAGTGAAAGCGCCTTATTTTGACCGTCAGGAACGCTTTGAATATCGTCTCACGGATAAAGGCTTTGAGCTTTATCCAATTATCTTATCTATGGCGAACTGGGCAGATAAATGGATGGACCAAGGTTTAGGTAAACCTTTGGAATATCGTCACAAAGCATGTGGTCATAAGTTTGAACCTGTTATGGTGTGTTCAGTATGTCGTGAACCATTACATGCAAAACAAGTTCAGGTTTCGGCTGGGCCGGGCTATTTTGCTTATATGGAACAAAAGCAAAAACAGGCTTAAACTTGTTTCTCTAACGACTCTTGTAGAAGCGCTTCTGCAAGAGTCTTATAAATATAATCATGATTTGATTGTGTAATATTAAAACGGATAAATTGACCTGCCGATTGTGCTTGGCTAAAGGCATTACCCGGGGCGAGAATCACTTGCCGATTCAGGCAAAACCGGGCAATCTTCGCTGCATCTACACCTTCCGGTAGACGACACCACACAAAAATTCCGGCCTTGGGCTCAATCCACGGTTCTATCCCAATCGATTTAAGCTTCGCGATTGTTTCTTGCATGGCTTGAGCTAAACGAACTTTTAATAAATCTAGATGCTTACGATATGAGCCATCGGTTAAAGCTGTGTGTAAAATCTTGGCTGAGAGACCATTGTGAGAAAAGCTGGTGGCTATTTTTAAATCGGTAATTTGATCAATCCATTCTGGTTTCGCAATAATATAGCCGCAGCGAATAGAAGCAGAGAGCGTTTTAGAGAAACTTCCAATAAAAATCACGCGTGAAAGGTTGTCTAGGGCAGCAAGTCGTGGAGCGGGAGTATATTCAAAATCTGAGAAGATATCGTCTTCAATCACAATTAAATTAGACTGATCAATCAACTTTAATAATTGATGAGCTGTCGAGAGTGAGAGTGTTGCACCAGTTGGGTTGTGTATTCCGGAATTTGTAATATAAAGCCGAGGGTTATAGCTCTCGATAGCTTCTTTAAATGCCTCTAAGTCTGGGCCATTTGGAGTGTAGGGAATACCAACAACTTTAACTTGATGAACTTTAAGTAGAGCATGAAAGTTAAAGTAGCAAGGGTCATCAATTAGAACTACATCATCTGGTTTAAGTAAAAAACGACAAACCAGATCAATAGCTTGAGTGCCTGAATCGGTTAGAAGAACTTGATTAAGGTTTGCCTCTATACCTTTACTTTGTGCCCGTCTAGCCAGTAGATCTCTTAATGCGGGCAGCCCTAACGGTGAAGAATAACCCAATAAACTATCGTCTTCGCTACGTGTGGCTGATCTTAATGCTTTGCGGATACTTTCAAGTGGCATCCAATCATTTGGTAACCAACCACAACCGGGTTTAAACGCATTAGGTTCTGCTTCTAAAGACTGGCGTGAAATCCATAACGGATCTATAGAGCGATCTAATTTGGGTCCTAATTCACTTAAGGCTAAAGGTGCAAGTGGTGCCACGACATAAAAGCCGGAACCACTACGTGATTCAATTTTACCTAGGGCAATTAATCGCTCATAAGCCTCGACAATAGTAGAAACAGAAAAACCTAAATCTTTGGCTAGTTTACGTACAGAGGGAAGTCGGGTTCCTGGAGTTAAAGAGCGATTCTTAATTTGTTGTTCAATCTGTGAAATAACAAGCTCGATTTTTGTTTTGGTCTGGTTCACACTAATTATCTCTAACTGTACTGTTTGCTTATACATAACAGTTTTTTTAAATTGTACTGCTTTGTATCTGGTTTTGACACCATATCACAGCTTAAATTCTTCGTATAGTTGCGGAGAATAATATGCAAAAGTTTATGAACGGTTGGGTGAATGGTTTTATTGGGGTTGCAATTTTTGCTGGTTCATTACCGGCTACCCGTGTTGCGGTAACAGGTTTTGAGCCTGGTTTTCTAACAGCAGCAAGAGCTGTCATTGCAGGAGTTTTGGGTTTAATTCTTATCTTTTTGCTTAAGGAAAAAAAGCCTGCTAAACAAGATTGGTGGCCACTCGCTATTGTGGCTTTAGGCGTTGTAGTTGGGTTTCCCTTATTTACTGCGCTTGCTCTACAGTATATGAACGCAGCCCACTCGATTGTCTTTGTTAGTCTTCTGCCATTAGCTACAGCCATATTTGCAGTAGTGAGAGGTGGAGAAAAACCAAATTTATTTTTTTGGATATTTGCAATTTTAGGCAGTCTGGTTGTTTTTACCTATATGTTTTTCTTATCGGGTGAAGCATCTTTTGGCATCGGCGATTTATACATGCTTATTGCAATTATTTTGTGTGGATTTGGCTATGCCGAAGGCGGAGTACTGTCTAAAAAAATAGGTGGATGGCAGGTGATCTGTTGGGCGCTTATTTTAGCTTTGCCGATTATGCTGCTTGCTACTCTCTTTTATATGCCCGTTTCCTTTCAAGATGTATCTACATCAGCGGTAGCAGGGCTGGTTTACGTATCTTTATTTAGTATGCTCATCGGGTTCTTTTTTTGGTACAAAGGGCTTGCACAAGGTGGTATTGCAGCAATTAGCCAGCTACAGCTTTTACAGCCTTTAATGGGACTTGCGATTGCCGCACTTTTATTACATGAACACGTAAGTTGGTCGATGTTAATGGTAACGGCAGTAACAATTTTATGTGTCGCTGCCGCTAAAAAATTCGCATAAAAATTTATAAACAATTTGCCGGTTTAGGAATACCTGCCAAGCGACTGAGATGGCGAGCAACTAAACCGGTATTAAATTTTTGCTGTAAAACAGCATTATTAATATCTGGGCTTACGGTTTTCATTAAAAACTTAATCAAAGGACGTGTTGCAGGAGAATGCCCAAATTGCTGATAAAATTGGCGAACCGCAGCTAAAACTTCAAAATGCCAATCTGTTAATTCAAGATCGAGAGGTTTGGCGAGTTCCTGTGCTACTTCGGGATTCCAAATCGTATAGTCGACTAAATGACCATCTTGATCTAATTCTAAATTCATAAAAATGAGCCTAACTATATTATTTCAAAGAAATGCATCGATTAAATTGTAAAACCAGATCCGCAAACTGATCATAGTTCAATACCTTAACCTGAGCCAAGGTTTCTGCATCAATTAAATCTTTTTCATGAGACAAACAAGAAACTGAGCCAAACTGCTGACAAATATTTACCGAAAGTTGAGCAGTTGAGTCACCCATAAAAACAATTTGATCATCTTTATGAAATAGCTTTGCAAGTTCTTCAATAATGCGAGGAGTATGGTGATAAGAAGCTTGCACAAGATAAAGAGTTGATTGCGTCATTAAAATTACACCTTTATCTACCAATATAAGACATGATCGAAAGACTGGATGAGTTCAGTATCTAACTGAACAAATTCTAGTTCCTGCTCGCTGTTTTGAACAAATGGATGCTGTTTGTTTTTTGCTTCAATAAGGATTGGACTTAAGTCATAAAACTCAAAGCTATCCACCATGTTTGAAGCAATTTTAAAAGCATGCTGCAATTGGTCGAAGTTACCTTCATTTTGTAAAAGACTAAGAGCCGCATCTTTTAATAATACTTTGACTGGTGAGCCAAAGGTTGCTAAAACCATAGTAGCGGCGAGGCTTTCATTGACTTGTAGGCTGGTTAGATTGGCTTGGGTCAAAATAACGAGTACAGTTTTCACACAATATACCTTTTAAAAGCAACAATCTAAGTTAACAAAGTAACTTAAAATTGAAGAAGACGAGAGGCTGACTGTACTGCATCAGCAAGTTCACCTAGACCAACCAACTCAAAGTTGTTCGCTAGGTTGTGATGACTAAGTTGATGGCGACTCGCATTTTCTGCATCGGTAATCCCGCGTGCAAGAGCAGCGCTAACGCAAACAGGAAGTCTGATCGCGAGCTTTTGCCATTCATGCGTTAAATTACGCTGGTCGTCAGGAACCCACTGAAAATCATTCGCAACTTGAACGCCATCTTGGTAAAAGAATACACGAAAGTCTTCATTTTTACTTTTGAGTGCCTGAGCTAGGCCCAGCGCATGCCAAGCATGGATCGAAGTAGGAGCAGAGGTTATTAGTAGTAATGTACTCATTGAGAATTCACTATGGTCATACGTCTAAATGGGCGTAGATACATTAAGAGAAAGGTAAGTATACAATGATTTTAGTGACAGGTGGTTTAGGCTTTATCGGTTCACATATTGCATTGAGTCTCATGGCTCAAGGCCAAGAAGTGGTTCTTGTCGATAATTTGGCTAACTCGACCTTGCAAACGCTTGAGCGGTTAGAATACATCTCTGGTATGTACGTTCCGTTTGTTAAACTTGATGTACGTAACACGCCTGCATTGAACAAAGTATTTGAACAGTACTCAATTGATGCAGTCATTCATACGGCTGGTTTTAAATCTATTGAAGAGTCTAATTTAAAACCGCTTGAATATTATAATGATAATGTCAGTTGTATCATGAGCCTATTGCGTGCAATGCAACGTACAGGCGTCCGTCATTTTATTCATTTATCTAGTTTGGCAGTCTATGGAAAATCTGGTTCACAGTTAAGCGAAACAGATGATTTCAACTATGCTTATCCTAACCCTTATATTAAGTCGCAACAGATGATTGAAGAAATCATCCGTGATACTTACAAAATTGATCATGAATGGAAAATTGCAATTTTACGCCTATCAAATATTGTAGGTGCTTTTGAGCATGGCGTATTAGGTGAGTATGTAGCACAGCTCCCTAAAAATATTGTACCGCTTGCATTACAAGTTGCAGCGATGCAGCGTGATTTAATTGAATTACAGGATCAGTCTTCTACCGAGGACCATACCGTGGAACGTAGCTTTCTACATGTGTTAGATGTATGTGACGCGGTAAGTGCAACTCTACATTGGTTGCGTGACCAAACTCACTGCTGTGAAGCTTTTAATATTGCACATGAGCAAGTGCATTCGATTCGTCAATTATTAGATGAAATTTCACAGGTTACCCAAGCCGAAATTCCGACACAATCTGCGATTTATAAGCATGTAGAGTTAGCGCAGATTGGTGCAAATATAGGAAAAGCAAAAACTTTATTACAATGGGCACCTAAGCGAACTTTAAAACAAATGATTGAAGATGAATGGAGATTTTATCAAAATACATTAAATGGAAGATAAGATAATGATTCTTATTTACAATAATGGAATGCTTGAGTACGATACTAAAATTAACTAGCCAAAGCATAAATTGCTTCAGCCCGTGAGTTCTTTAACCAGATAACCGAGGTTTCTATGCAAACACGAATTGAACATGACACAATGGGTGAGATTGAAGTTCCGAATGAAGCGCTGTGGGGTGCACAAACTCAACGTAGCTTACAGAACTTTAAAATCGGGCAGGAGCGTTTACCCCGTGCCATGATTCGAGCGATGGGCTTGGTAAAAAAAGCAGCGGCAATAACCAATGCAGAGTTAGGCCAGTTACCACAAGATTTGAGCCAATATATTGTGGGGGCAGCTGAGGAAGTGATTGCAGGGAAATGGGACTCTCAGTTTCCACTTGTGGTTTGGCAAACAGGTTCTGGTACGCAAAGTAACATGAACTGTAATGAGGTGATTGCAAATATTGCAAATCAAAAGCTAGGCCAAGCGCTTGGAGCACAAAAGCCGGTACATCCGAACGATCATGTTAACCGCGCACAATCTACTAATGACTCATTCCCAACGGCTATTCATGTTGCGGCAAGTTTGCAAATTAATGAATTACTGATTCCAGCCGTAGAACAGCTTAAAGCGACTTTGAAAAAAAAGTCAGATGAATTTCAAGATATTGTTAAAATTGGCCGTACCCATTTACAAGACGCAACGCCACTGACACTTGGTCAAGAGTTTAGCGGTTATGTTTCTCAGCTCGAGCATGGTTTAGTACGTTTACAACAAGCTTTAAGTGGCCTGTATGAGTTGCCATTAGGTGGCACAGCGGTAGGAACTGGGTTAAATGCTCATCCTGACTATGCTATTAAGGCGGCAGCTCAGCTTGCAGCTTTAACGGGTTTGCCATTTGTTACCGCTCCTAATAAATTTGAAGCACTTGCAGGACGTGATGCTGCTGTTTTTGCATCAGGTGCATTAAAAACACTAGCGGTAAGCTTAAACAAGATTGCCAATGATATTCGTTGGTTAGCAAGTGGTCCACGTTGCGGCTTCGGCGAAATCCGTATTCCTGAAAATGAACCTGGTTCTAGCATTATGCCAGGTAAAGTGAACCCGACTCAAAGTGAAGCAATGACCATGGTTGTTGCTCAAGTGCTTGGCAACGATACTACTATTAATGTCGCTGGTGCTTCGGGTAATTTCGAGCTCAATGTATTTATGCCAGTAATTGCTTATAACTTACTGCAATCTATTCAGTTGCTTGGTGATGCATGTAATAGTTTTAATGATCACTGTGCAGTAGGGATTGAGCCAAATCGTGAGAAAATTGATCACTTCTTGCATAATTCTCTTATGTTAGTTACGGCATTAAATCCGGTTATTGGTTATGAAAACTCTGCAAAAGTGGCGAAAACTGCTTATAAAGAGAATAAAACTTTAAAACAAGTTGCTGTAGAGCTAGGACTTGTTACAGCAGAGCAATTTGATGAAGTGGTTAAACCTGAAAAAATGGTTTCGCCAAATAGTAAATAAGCGATTTAACAATAGCCATCAGCAGTATATTTTGTAGCGATTTTACAAACTCTTAACTACTGATGGCTATTATGCTTAAGATGTTAAAGTTAGGGCCATTCATTTACCCTAAGTTATTTATTAAAAATAAGAGCTATACCAATAGATCTTCTATATATTCCCAGCCATTAGCTTTCATCTCTTCAAACTTTCTTTTTAATTCTTCTTTTGTATATTCATGTGAGTCTTTAGCTAAAAGAATATGATAAGAATTAGATGCTGGATCTATAGTGACCTCATTAATTTCTACTGGCTGAATCACACCATTTTCGGTCAAACCAAGATCAGTAAAGCACATTCCTTTTACCGGAATAACACTGCATTCATACTCTTTAGAAATAAAATAATTATTTGAATAAGTTGAATAGGTACGTGAAGCGCGAATCTTCATTGCTATCTCCTTTATTCGTAGAGAAGATTTGAGTAGTGTGGCGCGTTTTAAAAGTTAAAACTGTTTACTTTTTATTGTTTGTTTACTATGAATCTTTGTTATTTAAAATATTTTTAACAATCTATATCAAAATTAACTGTAGAAGCCTCCTTTTTAAAAGAAGGCTTCAATATAGATAAGCTTATCTTGAGATTTTGTAAACTTTATTTTTATATTCATCACGAGAAATGACACCTTTATCATATTGTTGTTTTAATGATCTATATTGTTGATAACGAACATCTCTTTGAATGCCCATATTGTCATGATTTCTAATGTAATAGAGACTTCGTTCATGATCACTCATATTTACAGTATGGTCAGGAGAGTGGGAATAAGTGTTTTGTGGTTGCTCTTCTTGGTAGTGTTTTGCAATCTCAAAAAAATCTACGTTTTGTTTGTTTGAATCAGAGCGGAAAGGATTGTGTTGTGATTCGTTAATTTTATGATCTGAACTATTATTTACCTCAAGCATACTCTTATGGCGTTTTGACTCTTGTCCATAAAATTCATATTTGGTTGGGGAGATAGTTGTTTCAGAAAATACAAAAGGAGAAAAAGTAGCAGTACTTAAAACTAATAAAATTAATTGTAATCTATTCATTTCTATGGAAGCCCAGATGAAAGTGAGTAAATCACTGTATTATAACACTAAATTTAACATTGGACTAAAAAATAATATATCTAAAATATACATATTTTTAATTTTCAAAGTTGTATAAGGTTTATTTTGCATGTTTCTAGGTTGTAATTATTCCTTATTAAGCTTTATCAAACCAACTTGGTGTTGAATAAGCTGCCATAATTGTTAAAATGCCCACCTTATCCTGTTTTTATATTATTTTTTTAATTGCTTTTGTTCTTGCAGTTTTTAAATTAATTATGAAAAACAGTTGCTTAGTTAAGGATTTTTTGAATGCTCTCTATTTATTTAACAGATACTCAACAACATGTGCAATTTAATGATTACCCAAGTGATCAGCCTGTTAAATTTCTGTTAAATCTTAAAAAGATTTTTCCAAGTACTGGTGATTTATTATTACCTGTTTTACCTGAAGATAATGATCTGGAAAATGTAACTTGGGAATCAACCTCAAAAGACTTTGAAATCTTCAAAAAGTTATTGGCAGGTTGGGGTGTGATTGAGCTTCGTTTAAATGCCATTACTGCTTATAAAGATAAAAACTTTGCAAATGAGCTAATTAAACAAGCTCAAGCGAAACGTAAAAAAGTAGCACAAAAAAATCATCAACTTTCTCTAGTTGCATTGGATTATATTTTTATGCACGAAATTCATGCACTCATTGATGCTGAACTGTTCACAATAGGCGAGAAATTTTATTTGCCAACCTTGCGGGAGCAATGGAAAGGTACCGTTTCGGACCAAGTGCTTAATGGAAAGCTCTAATGAATATCAAAAGGTGAATTCTTATAATTCACCTTTTTTATAATCAAATCAAAAGATTGTGTGTTTTTTTTGGTGGGTTGTACAAAAGTTTACAAGAAAAGAATGCGTTTTTTTAAAAGTGGCAGATACATTGCTTATATAAATACAAAATTATTGCGGGAGAGAGGTTCTTAAGAACCCGCCGAAGGAGCAACAGGCCCGGAAACTCTCAGGCAAAAGGACTGTAATAATTAAAAAATCTGGAGAGTAGCTTAAGATTTATAAGCATGGAGAATAAAAACTTATAAGTCATAAACTCACCGAAGGGGAAGATCGAAATACTAAAAGGTAGTATTTAGGTCGAAACTCTCAGGTACAAATGACAGATGGGCTGTACTGATGAAATGTTTTTGCATTTCAGAGGAGTCTGTTATGCCACATGTTATTGTGATTGGTGCAGGAATCACAGGGGTTACTTCAGCCTATGAATTATCTCAATTAGGTTACCAAGTCACAGTGATTGATCGCCATCTTTATCCAGCCATGGAAACATCATTTGCAAATGGAGGGCAATTATCTGCTTGTAATGCAGAAGTCTGGAACCAGAAAGCGACCGTTATAAAAGGTTTTAAATGGATGAGGCAAAAAGATGCTCCTTTATTATTGAATCCTTCCTTTAGCCTACATAAATATAGTTGGTTGGTTGAGTTTTTGTCTCATATTAAAAATTATGAAGCCAATACAATAGAAACCGTTCGCTTGGCATTGCTTGCGCGTAAGCGCTTGTTTGACGTAGCTGAAAAAGAGCAGCTTCAATTTGATTTGGAGAAACGCGGTATTCTTCATATGTATCATACTAAGGATGATTATGACATCGCCAAGCGAGTTAATGATGTCCTAAATAAAGGGACTTTAGAACGTTACTCGGTTTCACCTGAGGAAATGAAATCAATCGAACCTTCTTTAACGGGTGAGTACTTTGGTGGCTATTACACACCAAGCGATGCAACCGGTGATATCCATAAATATTCAACCTCTTTAGCTGAAAAGACTAAACAATATGGCGTTCAGTACAAATTCGGTTTGGAAGTTACTGATATTAAGTGTCATACAGATAAAGTGGTACTGAATTGTCAGCCAAGTGCTGAGCATCCGCATCTTTCCCAAACAGACAGCTTTCAATTAGAAGGTGATGTTTTGGTGGTGTGTGGTGGTGTAGGAAGTTATCAGTTGGCTGATATGATTGGTGAACGTGTAAATGTTTATCCGGTCAAAGGTTATTCAATTACCGTCCAATTAAAAGATGAAAAAAGTATAAAAAATGCACCGTGGGTGAGTTTGTTGGATGAGAGCGCTAAAATTGTAACGTCTCGTTTAGGACCAGATCGTTTACGTGTAGCAGGTACGGCCGAGTTTAATGGTTATAATCGAGATATTCGAGCCGACCGTATTCAACCTTTGGTAAATTGGGTAAACCGCAATTTTGACATTTCAACTGAGCATGTTGTGCCTTGGGCGGGTTTAAGACCAATGATGCCTAATATGTTGCCAGTTGTGAAACAGTCTAAACAGTCTCGAGTTTTCTATAATACGGGACATGGTCATCTAGGCTGGACTTTGTCAGCAGCTACAGCTGTTTTGGTGAGTCAAGATATTCAACAAAAGTATCCAGCATAAAAAGAAAAGCCAGTGTCTATGCACTGGCTTTTTTATTTTATATTCACTAGTCGTACAGACGATAAATTCCTGTGAAGCGCTCGCAACCTTTTTGCTGGGTTTTTACGATGAGCAGTGCTTTCTGAAAGTCAAATTTATATTTACAGTTATGTTCATTATCTAAAATTTCACTTTTCTGTTCAGGAGAGCTGTAAGCCATAAGTGAAACCGTTTGGGTTTCTTTTCGGTTATTCGGATTACGGTAAGCTAAACCTTCAATTTTGATTTTATCTTTAGCAAGTTGATGTATTTGTAAATGAACGGGCTGAGATGCAATATGTCCATTTTCAAATTTAAGATAATGCTGAGTTAGGGTTTGTTTAAGTGAAGCATAAAAATTTAAATCATCACCACGTACATCAAACTGTTGTTGAATACATGAATTGGTTTTGCATTGTTGTGTTTGTCTAAGCCACAATGTTTGAGTATCTTGTAGAAGCTGCAGGGGGGCATCTGTGACCAAGTATGCAGAAAGATATTTATTGTTGAGCTGCTTTCGTGCTTCGCTAAAGGTTTTTGAACAGATTTTTAGCTCAGCTTTTGAGTTGGAGCAGTCGATAGACTCTGCAAAAACAAGCGATGAGCATAAACAACTCAATGTCACGACAAAACTTAATCTTTTCAATTGATTCATATCAGTATTCGACGGCATGATCGCTTATACTTTCAGTCTACTTTGCTAAGTGTACTATAGCGAAACACGACGGTTGAATACAAGATTTCTTAAGCTTTTATAATAGAAGGGAAGAGTTTATATGGTTGCTCAAATTCGTATTGGACAAGGAATGGATGTGCATGCCTTTGAAGAGGGTAACTTCGTAACCTTAGCTGGCGTTCAAATTCCGCATACGCATGGTTTGAAGGCACATTCTGATGGCGATGTCGTGCTACATGCATTATGCGATGCCTTACTAGGTGCTCTAGCACTTGGTGATATTGGTCAGCATTTTCCGGATACAGATCCAGAATTTAAAGGAGCGGATAGCCGTGTTCTACTTAAACATGTTTATCAATTAATATTAGACCGAGGTTATCATTTAAATAATGCTGATATTACGGTAGCTTGTGAGCGTCCTAAATTAGCCAAATACAATTTGGAAATGCGTCAAAGCATTGCAGATGTTTTAAATGTAGATTTAAATCAAATTAGTATCAAAGCGACCACAACCGAAAAACTTGGATTTACTGGTCGCCAAGAAGGAATTTTAGCAACAGCGACGGTGTTAATATCTCATTAAACTAAATCATTGGTTTGTTGCAAAGACTGTTGAAGTTCTAAGGTAGCCTTACGGCCTTGAAGCTGTAAGGTAATACTATGAATGAGTCCTGTCCATGTTTCATTTGGCTCCCAAATCTCATGAAGCAAATCCTGACAGGTTGGCATATCCATATTCATATAAAATTGTCTGTAGACATACATAAGACAACTTACGCGTTTATTTTTTGCACAATGTAACCAAACAATTTCATTCTGTACTAAATGATCAATCAAATCTAAAACTAATAAGCATTGGTCAGAAGAGGGTGTTTCCCAGTCAATTGGAATATGAATATAATTTAAACCATATTCAAGACAGACCCGATCTTCATTTTTAATACTATCTGGTGAATTCGATAAAGCTAAATTTATAACAGTGCTACAACCATACTCTTTAATGAGCTTAAGTTGTTCGATAGAAGGTTGCGCTGAACTAAATAAATGTTCATGAATGATCGAAAATGCAGGGATTTCAGATAATGATTGTTCAAGGGTTGTCATAATCGCACTCTACACGAGTAGGCTTGGCTTATTGTGTAGAATGTTATACACGATTATGTGTGACAGTTGAAATATAGACTGTTTATATATTGGGCAACATCATAAAAATTTTTAAAATAATAAATGAGGGGAATAGGGATCTTATAAAAATAAAAAAACAGCACCTTAACGATGCTGTTTTTTGAATTAGAAATTAAGCTTTTTTCAAATTTTCGTTGAGTAAAAATTCCATTAAAGCTTTTTGTGCATGCAGACGGTTTTCTGCTTCGTCCCATACTACGGCATTTTTATGGTCGAGCATGGTTTCAGAAATTTCTTCACCACGATGAGCAGGTAAGCAGTGCATGAATAAACAGTCCGGGTGTGCAAGTCCCATTAATTTCTCGTTAACCTGAAAATCAGCAAAGGCTTTTTCACGAAGTTTCTGTTCTTCTTCTTGTCCCATGCTTGCCCATACATCTGTAACGATAAGATCAGCATTTACAGCCGCATCTTCCGCATTATCAAAAAGTTCAACACAATGCCCAAACTCTGCTAAAAACTCAGGTTTAGGTTCATAACCTTTTGGTGATGCAATCTTGAGTTTGAAACCCATCATGTGTGCAGCTTCAATGTATGAATTACACATATTATTGCCATCACCAATCCAAGCTACGGTTTTGCCTTCAATACTGCCGCGATGTTCAATATAAGTTTGTAAATCTGCAAGTAACTGACAAGGATGGTGATCATCAGTTAAGCCATTGATAACGGGAACTTTTGAATAAGATGCAAAACGTTCAACAATATCGTGACCAAAAGTACGAATCATTACGATATCAAGCATGCTTGAAATAACACGTGCTGAATCTTCAATCGGTTCACCACGGCCTAATTGCGTATCACGAGGTGATAAGAAGATGGCACTACCACCAAATTGATTAATACCGGCTTCAAAAGAAATACGAGTGCGTGTGCTCGATTTTTCAAAAATCATTCCCAATACTTTACCAACAAAAGGTTGATATACCTTATTGCTTTGCTGCATTTTCTTAAGTTCGCTTGCGCGTTCTAAAATGCGATTAAGTTCTAGAGTGGATAGATCACGTAAAGTCAGGAAATGTCTTAGAGCCATGTAGCTACTCCATAATAATTGTTTTGAATTACAACAATTATCTGTTGTTGGCTGGGTGGAAGTGGGAAAAAAGAAGTCTACTATACTATAAGCATTTCAAAATGCAAAAGAATTAGACTTTATGATGCCCCTTTAAGAAAATATCAACACAATAGTTAATATAATCAATAACTTCCATTTCATTGGGTGGAAGAGGCATTCCCATAATCATTCGCCATTCAATATCACGTAAAATTCCAAAATACATAAGAGAGGAATGATCAGGAGATGTACAGGTAATTTCACCTGATTGATGAGATATGAGTAAGGCTTGAGCAATTGTATTTTGGACATCCAGAGCACATTTTTCATATAAGTATTGGCTCAAAGTTGCATTACATTGAGTTTGTTCAATAACCAAACGTAAAAAGGCAATGTGTTCAGGTTGAATAATGTGTTTATAAAAACGGATGAGAGTTTGGATTAAATAATCTTTTAAAGAAGTTTGCTCTGGTTGAAATGCAATGCAGATATCTTTAAAAAACATTTCACGGCGATAATCGCAGATTGCAGTAAATAAGCCATCTTTATTACCAAAGTATTTATAAATAGAGGTTTTTGAACCACCAGCATGATTAACGATGTCGTCAAGAGAGACAGCATCATATCCTTTTTCCAAAAACAGCTCGGTTGCGCTTAGCAATAGAGCTAAACGACGTTCTATACCGCGGCGTGTTTGGGGTTTCTCACATACGAGATGATGTGACTCAAGGACTGGATCATGCATAAAATTTAATAACGACGGCTAACACTGCTTATCTAGTATAGCAAATCTATCTTTAACGATGGTCATTGGTATGTTTTTAGGTCATCTGGTAAACAATAAGTAGAGCATAGGTTCAGGTAAAATATATAAAATATAATGATTTATGTGGAAATTTAGAATTTTTTGATCATGTAACTGTATGTTCACATTTTAGTTTGGCAGTTAATTCCGATTTAAATAGTCATAAAGAAAAGCGGCTAAATTAAATTAGCCGCTTTTTGATTTTTGCTTCGGTTTTAAGCTTCTGACAATGTTGCTTTATGTTCGTCCTCATCATCGTCATCAGCAGAATCCATGCCTAGCTCTTTTAACTTTCTGGTTAGGGTGTTACGACCCCAACCTAACAGCTCGGCTGCATGACGTTTGCGCCCACGAGTTTGCTGTAGTGCTGCATTAATTAAGGTGCGCTCAAACATTGGAGTAGCAATGTCTAAAATCTTCATTTCACCATTTTTAAGTTTTTGAATTGCCCATTGGCTTAGTAGCTCATCCCAATGGTGCAAAGAAATACGTTCAAAAGATGGTGCTGGTTGACTAGTCTCACTACTTTTTTGGAGTGGAACCTGTTTAAGCTCAGAAGGTAAATCTTCTGGATAAACCTCACGACCAGTAATCATGACGGTTAACCAACGGCAGGTATTCTCAAGCTGACGAACATTACCAGGCCATGGTAATTGTTGCATATAGTCCGTTGTTTCAGTACGTAAAATCTTTGGACTTACACCTAGCTCTTTACCCGCGCGAGCCAAGAAATGTTGAGCTAGCATCGGGATGTCTTCACTGCGATGCGCAAGCTTCGGAATATGAATTCGAATAACATTTAGACGGTGGTATAAGTCTTCACGAAAACGACCTTCATTCACCAGTTTTTCTAAGTCTTGATGGGTTGCCGCCACGATTCGAACATCAACTTTAACTGGAATGTGTCCACCAACCCGGTAAAACTCCCCATCTGCGAGCACACGTAACAATCGTGTCTGGGTTTCAAATGGCATGTCACCAATTTCATCAAGGAAGAGAGTTCCACCATTTGCTTGTTCAAAGCGGCCTTGATGTTGGGTGTTTGCACCCGTGAAAGCACCTTTTTCATGACCAAATAATTCCGTTTCTATTAAATCTTTAGGAATTGCTGCCATATTTAATGCAATAAAAGGCTTAGCGCGTCGTGGAGAATGTTTATGTAAAGCATGCGCAACCAGTTCTTTACCTGTGCCTGATTCACCATTAATTAAAACGGTAATATGCGACTGAGATAAACGACCAATCGCTCGGAAAACCTCTTGCATAGCAGGAGATTCGCCAATAATTTCTGTTGATTGTAGTGGTGAAGCTGTTTTTGTTGCTTCTTGCTGCTGCAATTTATTGATATGCAAAATCGCTCGATTGACTAAAGCTAAAGCTTCATCAATATCAAATGGCTTTGGTAAATACTCAAATGCACCAGTCTGATAGCTTGATACAGCAGACTCTAAGTCCGAATGCGCCGTCATAATGATAACAGGCAAGTCGGGGTGAGAGTTTTTCACTTTAGATAAGAAAGTTAACCCATCAATACCTGGCATACGAATGTCAGTTAAGATGACATCGGGCGCATCATGATGTAAACGTTCAAGTGCTGTTTGAGCTTCTTCAAAATTGGTGACGTCAAATCCTTCTTCTTTAAAGGTCTTTTCAAGTACCCATCGCATGGCGCGATCGTCATCAATAACCCATATTTTATTTCGCGACACGGTCTGACTCCCAAGGTAAATATAAGCTAAACATTGTTTTTCCAGGAACTGATTGGCATTCAATCATTCCGTTATGTTGATGCATGATGTTCTGTGCAATACTCAGGCCAAGCCCTGTGCCTTTTGCTCGTCCTGTAACCAAAGGATAGAACACAGACTCTAAAATGCTTTCGGGAATACCCGGTCCATTGTCTTCAATATCGACTCGTACAGCAGAGCGGTTAAGTACTCCATTAATAGTGACTAGACGTTGAATACGGGTACGTAAAATTAATTCAGGCTCTTGATCTGTAAAAAATGATTTATTTTCTGTAATAGCTTGAATGGCATTAACGCTAATATTAAGCATGACTTGAATGAGCTGATCTCGATCGGCTTTTACATCGGGTAGGGACAAATCATAATCACGCGTAATTTTGATTTTTTTCTTGGTCTGATTTGCGATTAAAGAGCGTACCCGTTCTAGAGGTTCATGCACATTTACATTTTCATAACTTGGCAGTTGTCTTGAGCCCAACATGGTGTCGGCCAAATTGGTGAGACGATCTACCTCGTTAATAATGATATCTGTAAATTCAGCATAGCTCTCGTCATTTAAACTACGAGCAAGTAACTGAGTTGCCCCCCGAATACCAGCCAGAGGATTTTTAATTTCGTGAGCAACGCCTCGAACCAGTTGTCTAGCCACTTGATGTTGTTGAATTAGATTCTCTTCCTTAGAAATTTTCAACATACGATCAATAGGATTTAACTCAATAAGTAAGAGCGGGTGGTAGCTTTTACCTGCATTTAATTGCGAGACCGTATAATCCACATGTAAATCTTTAAAATTGACATTAATGATGGCTTCACGACGTGTATAAGGTTGCCCCGTTTTTAATGTGTTCAATAAGGCTTCATGCGTATTAAAGGTATCATCAGGCGCATGAAGTAAATTTAAAACCGGTTGTCCAGAAGCGCGAAGCAAACTAATGTCAAAAAGTGCTTCACAAGCGGAATTCAAATAAAAGATATTAAAGTTACTATCGATTAATAAAATCGCAGTAGTTAAATTGTCTACCAATAGGCGATAGTCGATAGGTGTGTGTTGATCCATTAGCGAATCGTTCCTGTCTTAAAATGGCGCAATGGCATCTTCATTGGTTATCGGTTTTCACCGTTATAGAACATGATCGATGCAAAATGTACGCCAACTTTGTTTATGGTTTATTTTAAGGTTTTAAGCGTAATTAAAGCGCTCTAAAATCGTTCTTAATATCTTTTGGTCAAAAATACGGATGTATACATCAATAATATCATGATCCAACTTGGTGCAATATTGAGTTTTGGTGCAAATATTGGTTGTATTTTGGTGCATTACACAAAGAGTGGGGTTTCCACCTATGCTTGAGACGAGAAAAGACATACAATACGCGCATTCAAGTGGAGCGCAGATTCATGAAGACCCCCAAAGTCGGTTTTGTTTCTTTAGGTTGTCCTAAGGCATTGGTAGATTCTGAACGAATTTTAACTCAGTTAAAGACTGAAGGTTATCAAGTTGCATCAGATTATGATGGTGCTGATTTAGTTGTTGTTAATACCTGTGGTTTTATTGAATCTGCAGTACAAGAATCTTTAGATGCAATTGGCGAAGCCATGAGTGAAAATGGCCGAGTTATTGTGACGGGCTGTTTAGGTAAAGACGAAGATAAAATTCGTCAAATGCACCCTAATGTTCTAAAAGTTACTGGTGCAGCAGCTTATCAAGACGTTATGGAAGCTGTACATGAATATGTCCCAGCACCGCCTAAACATAATCCGTTTATTGACCTTGTTCCTGAACAAGGTATCCGTTTAACACCGAAACATTATGCTTATTTAAAAATATCTGAAGGCTGTAACCACCGTTGTACCTTCTGTATTATCCCGAGCATGCGCGGTGATTTAGTATCACGTCCGGTTGGAAGCGTATTAGAAGAAGCTGCTGCGTTAAAACGTGCAGGTGTAAAAGAAATCTTGGTCATTTCCCAAGATACCTCAGCTTATGGCGTAGACACCAAATATAAGCTCGATTTCTGGAATGGACAGCCTGTAAAAACCAAATTCTTTGACATGTGTGAAGCACTTGGTCAGCTTGGAATTTGGGTTCGCTTACATTATGTATATCCATATCCACATGTTGATGCAGTAATCGATTTGATGGCTCAAGGTAAAATCTTGCCATACCTCGATATTCCATTCCAGCATGCAAGCCCACGCGTTCTTAAATTAATGAAACGTCCGGCGCATAGTGAAAATACATTAGAAAAAATTAAATTATGGCGCGAAAAATGCCCGGATCTTGTGATCCGTTCTACTTTCGTGGTTGGCTTTCCAGGCGAAACTGAAGAAGACTTCCAGATTTTGCTCGATTGGTTGGTTGAAGCTCAACTTGATCGTGTAGGCTGCTTTACCTATTCACCAGTAGAAGGCGCTACGGCAAATGATTTACCAGATCATGTGCCAGAAGAAATTAAGCAAGAGCGTTACGAGCGCTTTATGCAAGTGCAGCAACAAATCTCTGCTGCCAAATTACAAAAACGTATTGGTCAAACGATGACTGTATTGGTCGATAGTTTGGAAGATGAATATCCTGTTGCTGTTGCACGTTCTTATGCCGATGCTCCGGAAATTGACGGTAATGTCTTTGTAGAAGATATCGATAAGAGCACTATTCAACCAGGCGATATGTTGGAAGTCGAAATTACCGATGCGGATGAATACGACTTATTTGCAAAGTTAATTAAAATTAAATCGGTCTAATCGAATCGCGATTCAAAAAGCATTCAGTTTAAGAGGTCTTGGAGCAAAATCATGGCGGAAACAATCAGCCCCCGTTATTCACGAATTTTATTAAAATTATCTGGTGAAGCTTTATCAGGTAATAAAGATATGGGTATTGATGCTCAAGTTTTAGATCAGATGTCACTTTCTATTGCACATTTGGTTGGCTTGGGGGTGCAAGTAGGTATCGTTGTGGGTGGCGGTAACTTATATCGTGGTAGCCAGTTACAAAAAGACGGTTTGGTTGGCCGTGTAACAGGTGATCAGATGGGGATGCTTGCAACTGTTATGAATGGTTTAGCAATGCGTGATGCATTGGTGCGCCGTAACATCAGAACTCGTCTTATGTCAGCACTACCAATCGGTACTGTTGTAGAGTCTTACTCAAGTCGTGATGCGATTCGTCATTTAAGCCAAGGCGAAGTGTGCGTTTTCGTAGCAGGAACAGGAAATCCATTCTTTACAACTGATACAGCAGCATGTTTACGTGGTATTGAAATTGAAGCAAATTTAATTTTGAAAGCGACCAAAGTAGACGGTGTTTATAATAAAGATCCGAGCAAATACGAAGATGCAGTGAAATATGACCATTTAACATTTGACCAAGTGTTAGATGAAAAACTGGGTGTTATGGATTTAACGGCAATTTGCTTATGTCGTGACCATAATGTTCCATTACAAGTATTTGATATGAATAAATCTGGTGCGCTATTGTCAGTGGTAATGGGTGAAAAAGAGGGTACACGCGTTACTAAATAATGTACGTGTGCCGTAAAGCTCTTTATACTAGCGCTAAATTAAATTTGTTATATACATCCTTGAATAAATAAGTAAGGAAGATCATATGATTAACGATCTGAAAAAAGACAGCGAACAGCGTATGTTAAAAACTCTTGAGTCTTTGGAACAAGGGTTTGCTAAAGTTCGTACCGGCCGTGCACACCCATCAATTTTAAATGGGGTAATGGTTCCTTACTATGGTTCTGATGTGCCTTTAAACCAAGTAGCGAACGTTGGTGTTGAAGATTCTCGTACGCTTATCGTTCAACCATTTGAACGTACGATGGTTGCTGCAATTGATAAAGCAATTCGTGAAAGTGATTTAGGTTTAAATCCTATTACTGCTGATTCAATCCGTGTACCTTTGCCAGCTTTAACTGAAGAAACACGTCGTGATATGCAGAAAATCGCTCGTAGTGAAGCTGAAAACGCGAAAGTTGCTATCCGTAATATTCGTCGTGATGTATTAGGTGATATCAAGGCATTGTTAAAAGAGAAAGAAATTTCTGAAGATGATGAGCGTCGTGCAGGCGATGATATCCAAAAAATCACTGATAAATATGTTGCAGAAGTAGACAAGCGTCTAGCAGCGAAAGAAGCAGAATTGATGAAGGTCTAATTTTTATGACCGATTCAGAAGAGTATCATCTTCCTCAGCATGTTGCCATCATCATGGATGGCAACAATCGCTTTGCAAAGAAAAATCAAATGCAAAAAGGCGATGGGCACAGAGAGGGTAAAAATGTTCTTGACCCTATTGTTGAACATTGTGTTAAAACTGGCGTTCGTGCTTTAACTGTTTTTGCATTTTCGAGTGAAAATTGGAATCGACCACAATATGAAGTCGATCTGCTTATGAAACTTCTTGAAGAAACGATTCATGAGCAAATACCTCGCATGAAGAAATTCAATATTGCTTTGCGCTTTATAGGGGATCGTTCCCGATTACCTTCACATTTAGTTGCCTTAATGGAAGATGCAGAGCAACAAACAGCACATCATAACGCCATGACATTAACTATTGCAGTAAGCTATGGTGGTATGTGGGATATTGCAAATGCAGCTAAGCAGGTTGCTCAAGCAGTTTCCCGTGGCGAAATTGACGCTGATCAAATAAATGTTGATTTGTTCGAAAAATATGTCAGTCTAAACGATCTGCCAGCTGTGGACTTGTTGATCCGTACAGGTGGAGATTTCCGTATATCTAACTTCTTGTTATGGCAAGCGGCTTATGCGGAGCTGTATTTTACGGATACTTTGTGGCCGGAATTTACAGTGGAAGAATTCGACCATGCATTGAATGTCTTTTCAGGGCGTGAACGTCGTTTCGGTAAAACATCTGAACAAATTCAGCAAGAGAAAATCGAGAAATTATAATGTTAGAGCGGATTGTTACCGCATTGGTACTTGTTGCAGTTGTTTTGGGCTGTATGTTTGCTACGCAATCACATTATCCAATGTTGGTACTTATGATTGTAGCAGCAGGAGTTGCGGGGTATGAATGGTATAAGTTAATGCCTAGGGAAGTTGGTGCAGTAGTAAAACCTAAAGCTTGGGGTTATGGTCTACTTGTTGCCTTTGTTTCTGGCGTTGCCTTGTTCTTTCATGACATTGCTTTACTGTTATGGTCTGCTTCAATTTTAACTTGGCTCGTTAGTGTTTATTGGGTTAAGTCTTTTCCTGAATTCGATGGGTGGTATAACGCGACCCTATATGTCATTGGTTTGATTCTTATCTGTGCAGCAGTGACTGCAATCTTTGTAGTATGGCAAAGCTCACCATGGTGGTTGATGTATTTGTTCTTGCTTGTGTGGGGTGCAGATAGTGGAGCTTACTTTGTAGGCCGTAAATTCGGTAAAAGAAAATTGGCGCCTACAGTAAGTCCTAATAAATCAGTAGAAGGTTTATATGGCGGTATTCTCACTACAATTATTGTAATGCTTGTGGTGCAATATCAATATTTAAACCTAACTTGGGTTCAACAACTTCTATTCTTGATTTTGTCTTTAATTACAGTGTTCGGTTCAGTATTAGGTGATTTATTTGAATCAATGATCAAACGCCGTGCTGGTATTAAAGACTCTGGCCGTGTTTTGCCAGGTCATGGTGGTGTATTGGACCGTATTGATTCTTTACTCGCAGCAGCCCCGATTTTTGCAACGGGAATGTATATATTAAAGCTTATTGGTGTAGATTTATAGATGACACAATCTGTTTGCATATTGGGTGTAACCGGTTCTATTGGACAAAGTACCTTAAAAATTTTAGGTCAACATCCAGATAAGTATTCAGTCTTTGCAGTTTCGGCGCATAGTCGAATTTCTGAACTTGTTGAAATCTGCAAACAGTTTCGACCTAAAGTTGTTGTTGTTCCTGAACAGAAAATAGCTGAACTAAAAACACTATTTGCTCAGCAAAATATATCGGCTATTGATGTTTTAGCTGGGCAAGAGGGTTTAGTCGATATCGCATCTCATACAGATGTGGATATTGTTATGGCTGCAATTGTAGGGGCAGCTGGGCTGTTGCCAACTTTAGCGGCTGTTAAGGCAGGTAAAAGAGTACTACTTGCCAACAAAGAAGCATTAGTTATGTCTGGTGAAATCATGATGCAAGCTGCTCGTGATCATCAGGCATTGTTATTGCCAGTTGATTCGGAACATAATGCAATTTTCCAATCATTGCCTCATAATTATTTACAAGCAGATAGAACAGGGCAACCACAGCTAGGTGTATCTAAAATATTGCTTACAGCATCTGGTGGTCCTTTTTTAAATCATTCCCTAGAACAATTGGTTCATGTAACACCGCAACAAGCATGTAAACATCCAAACTGGTCAATGGGACAAAAAATTTCGGTTGACTCGGCTACTCTTATGAATAAAGGGTTAGAGTTAATTGAGGCTTGTCATTTATTTTCAATATCTGAACATTTTGTTACAG
This sequence comes from Acinetobacter sp. OYA S30, assembly GCF_033599315.1. Classification (NCBI taxonomy): domain Bacteria; kingdom Pseudomonadati; phylum Pseudomonadota; class Gammaproteobacteria; order Moraxellales; family Moraxellaceae; genus Acinetobacter; species Acinetobacter sp. OYA S30. The sequence continues at coordinate 90,063 of NZ_JAWVAV010000006.1, read as the reverse complement.
TTGTTGTTCATCCACAAAGTATCATTCACTCTATGGTGCAGTATGTTGATGGCTCAACATTAGCACAAATGGGTAACCCGGATATGTGTACTCCGATTGCACATGCATTGGCATGGCCTGAGCGTTTACAAACTAATGTTCCTGCTTTAGATTTATTTGAGTATTCTCAACTTAATTTTCAGGCACCGGATACCCAAAAATTTCCTGCATTAAATTTGGCTAGACAAGCAATGCGTGCGGGAGGTTTGGCACCAACCATTTTGAATGCAGCTAATGAAATTGCAGTTGAAGCATTCTTAATGGAAAGGATTGGATTTACAAGTATTCCGCAAGTGGTAGAGCATACTTTGGAAAAATTAGAGAATGCAGCGGCTGAAAGCATCGAGTGCATTTTAGATAAAGATAAAGTGGCCCGATCTGTAGCTCAGCAATATATATCAAGTATTGGAGGCTGAAATGAATGCACTGTTTATGATTGCAGCGGCAGCTCTTTTACTTGGGCCTCTAATTGCAATCCATGAGTTTGGCCATTACTGGGTTGCGCGAAAACTTGGTGTTAAAGTTTTAGTTTACTCAATTGGGTTTGGACCAACTTTACTGAAATGGACGTCTAAGAAGTCTGGTATTAAATATCAGCTTTCTGCCTTACCTTTAGGCGGCTATGTCAAAATGTTGGACGAGCGAGAAGGTAATGTGGCAGAACAAGATCTACCATATGCTTTTAACCGGCAAAAACCGTGGAAACGTATAGCGATTGTTGCTGCTGGACCATTAATTAACTTGATTTTTGCCGTACTCCTCTTTTGGATTTTGTTTTTACCAGCCCAAGAACAATTAAATACTAAAATTGGCAAAATTATTCCAAACTCTCCAGCTGCAGCAGCCCAGTTACATGTAGGTGACAAAATTATTGCTGTTGATGGGAAAGAGACAACAACATGGGAAAAGCTAAACTTTGCTTTGATTGATCGAGTTGGGGAAACAGGTACTGTAAATATTGATGTGGACCGTGCTGGTTCCGAAAAAAATTTTGTATTACCAATTAAAGATTTTTTAAAAAATCAAAATGAATCTGCACTGGACGTATTAGGTTTCTTACCTTATCGACCTGTGATTCCTGCTGTTGTAACAGAGTTAACGGAAGATGGTGCGGCGATTCGTCAAGGGATGAAAGTGGGCGATCGTATTGTTGCGATTGATGGCCAGCCTATGAAAGATTGGTTCGACGTGGTAGAAGTTGTCCAGCGTTCCCCAGAAAAGTTACTTAAGATTGATGTCTTACGTCATGAACAACTAGTACATTTACAAGTTATGCCACAAGGTAAGCGTGATAGCATGGGGCAGGTAAATGGAGTACTTGGTGTAAAAAGTGATGCTGGAAAAATTACAATTCCTGACGAATATAAGCAAACAATTCAATATACTCCAATACAAGCTTTTGAAATGGCACTTGATAAAACTGGCCAAATCTCTAGCATGATTTTGAACTCAATAGTAAAAATGGTTAAGGGACTAATTGGATTAGAAAATCTTTCTGGGCCAATTACCATTGCAAAAGTAGCTGGCCAAAGTGCAGAAATGGGTTGGGAAACCTTTATCTCTTTTATGGCTTTAATGAGTGTAAGTCTTGGAATTTTAAACTTATTACCAATTCCAATGTTAGATGGTGGTCATCTAGTGTATTACATTATTGAAGCTATTCGTGGGAAGCCTGTTTCTGAACAAATACAAATGTTTGGTCTAAAAATTGGTATGGTACTGCTCGGTAGTATGATGCTTTTAGCTTTATTTAATGACTTTATGCGTTTGTAAACGTATATGGATTTATAACTTACTGGAAAAAACTGGCATGCGGCACACACATTTTTTAATGCCTTTGGCACTTGTTAGCGCTATGGCAGCGGTACAACAAGCATATGCAGCTGATGATTTCGTTGTTAGAGATATTCGTGTAAACGGGTTGGTCCGTCTTACCCCTGCAAATGTTTATACCATGTTGCCAATCAACAGTGGCGATCGCGTTAATGAACCGATGATCGCCGAAGCAATTCGAACATTGTATGCCACTGGACTTTTTGATGATATTAAAGCATCAAAAGAAATTGATACTTTGGTTTTTAATGTTATTGAGCGCCCAATTATTTCAAAGCTTGAATTTAAGGGTAATAAACTTATTCCTAAAGAGGCTTTAGAACAAGGCCTTAAAAAAATGGGTATTGCTGAGGGTGAGGTTTTTAAGAAATCTGCTTTGCAAACCATTGAGACAGAATTAGAGCAACAATATACTCAACAAGGCCGTTACGATGCTGATGTTACAGTTGATACAGTTGCTCGTCCAAATAACCGCGTTGAATTAAAAATTAATTTTAATGAAGGAACGCCGGCAAAAGTCTTTGATATTAATGTAATTGGTAATACTGTTTTTAAAGACAGTGAAATTAAACAAGCATTTGCAGTTAAAGAAAGTGGTTGGGCTTCTGTAGTCACACGTAATGACCGTTATGCACGTGAAAAAATGGCTGCAAGCCTTGAAGCTTTACGTGCCATGTACCTTAACAAAGGCTATATTAATTTTAATATTAATAATTCCCAACTCAATATTAGTGAAGATAAAAAGCATATCTTTATTGAGGTTGCTGTTGATGAAGGTAGCCAGTTTAAATTTGGTCAAACTAAATTCTTAGGTGATGCACTTTATAAACCTGAAGAATTACAAGCATTAAAAATTTATAAAGATGGTGATACCTATTCACAAGAAAAGGTAAATGCGGTTAAGCAATTACTCTTACGTAAGTATGGTAATGCAGGTTATTACTTTGCAGATGTAAATATTGTGCCGCAGATTAATAATGAAACTGGAGTTGTTGACTTAAATTATTACGTGAACCCAGGTCAGCAAGTTACCGTACGCCGTATTAATTTTACTGGTAATAGTAAAACTTCTGATGAAGTATTACGTCGTGAAATGCGTCAGATGGAAGGTGCATTAGCGAGCAATGAAAAAATTGACTTATCTAAAGTTCGTTTAGAGCGTACAGGTTTCTTTAAAACAGTTGATATTAAACCTGCTCGTATTCCAAACTCTCCAGACCAAGTTGACTTAAACGTAAATGTTGAAGAACAACATTCAGGTACTACTACATTAGCGGTCGGTTATTCGCAAAGTGGTGGTATTACGTTCCAAGCAGGACTTAGTCAAACTAACTTTATGGGTACAGGTAACCGAGTTGCAATTGACTTATCTCGTTCTGAAACTCAAGACTATTACAACTTAAGTGTTACTGACCCTTACTTTACAATTGATGGAGTAAGCCGCGGTTATAATGTCTATTATCGTAAAACGAAGCTGAATGATGACTATAACGTTAATAACTATGTAACGGATAGTTTTGGTGGTAGTTTAAGTTTTGGTTATCCAATTGACGAAAATCAAAGTTTAAGTGCTTCGGTGGGCGTTGATAACACTAAAGTAACCACAGGTCCTTATGTTTCTACATATGTACGTGATTATTTATTGGCAAATGGCGGTAAGGCAACTAGTAAAGGTACATATTGCCCAACAGATGCAAATGGTAATTCTCAATATGATACCGAGAAGGGGGAATGTAAGGTCCCCGAAGAAACATATGATAATGCTTTTGAAGGGGAATTCTTTACTTATAACTTGAACTTGGGTTGGTCTTATAACACTTTAAACAGACCAATTTTCCCAACGTCAGGTATGTCTCATCGTGTAGGTCTTGAAATTGGTTTACCAGGTAGTGATGTTGATTATCAAAAAGTAACTTATGATACTCAAGCATTTTTCCCTATCGGCAGTACCGGCTTTGTGCTACGTGGTTATGGTAAGTTAGGTTATGGTAATGATTTGCCATTCTATAAAAACTTCTATGCAGGCGGTTACGGTTCTGTTCGAGGCTATGACAACAGTACCCTAGGACCTAAATATCCAAGTGTAAATCTACAAGAAACTAAGCAAAATGATAGTTCTCCTGAAGAAGTAGGTGGCAATGCTCTGGTCCAATTTGGTACAGAATTAGTTTTACCAATGCCATTTAAAGGTGACTGGACTCGACAAGTACGTCCTGTTCTTTTTGCTGAAGGCGGTCAGGTTTTTGATACTAAATGTAATATTGATAACTCTGTTTATGGCAACAAAGGTATGAAGATTAATGGCCAGACCATTACGGATGTTAGAAAATATTGTGAAGATAATTATGGATTTGATTTAGGTAACTTACGTTATAGTGTGGGTGTTGGTGTAACCTGGATTACCATGATTGGTCCATTGTCACTTAGCTATGCATTCCCGTTAAATGATAAACCGGGTGATGAAACTAAAGAAATCCAGTTTGAAATTGGTCGTACTTTCTAAGTACGATCTTTTTGCATAACGAAATAAGGAAAGAGATTTACATGAATAAATTAAATAAATTAATGTTAGGGTTAGGCCTGACAGTAGCTTCAGTAGCAGCTAATGCAGCTGGTTATGGGGTAATTGATCTTGCTAAAGTTGTTGAAAGTAGTACTTATTTGAAACAGCAAAATGCAAGCTTAAACCAGTCTGTGAAACCAACTACAACTAAGCTTGAGCAATTAGGTAAAGAGTTAGAAGGGCTTCAACGTCAAGCGCAGACTCAAGGCCAAAAAATGAAAGAAGATGAGATTAAAAAATTACAATCTCAGTATCAATCGAAATTAAATGAGTTTAATTCAACACAGCAAGGCTTACAGTCAAGAGTTCAAACGAGCTTACAAAGTATGAATACAACTTTTGAGACTAGAGTTAAGCAAGCTGCTGAGCAATTACGAAAAGAAAATAATCTTGACTTTATTTTGAATAAAAATTCGACTGTTGCCTATGACGCTAAGTATGATTTAACTGATAAAATGATACAAAAGGTTAATTCAATGAAATAAATTAATGAAAGTGCAACAATATCGTTTAGATGAATTAGCTCACCTTGTTAAAGGTGAGCTAATTGGTGAAGGTAGTCTTCAATTTTCAAACTTGGCGAGTTTGGAAAATGCAGAGGTTAACCATCTTACTTTTGTGAATGGTGAGAAACATCTTGATCAAGCTAAAGTAAGCCGTGCGGGTGCTTACATTGTTACTGCAGCTTTAAAAGAGCATCTTCCTGAAAAAGATAATTTTATTATTGTTGATAATCCCTATCTTGCGTTTGCAATCCTTACCCATGTATTTGATAAAAAGATTAGCTCAACAGGCATAGAAAGCACTGCCCAAATTCATCCATCTGCTGTTATTTCCGAAACTGCTTATATTGGTCACTATGTGGTTATTGGTGAGAATTGTGTAGTTGGCGATAATACCGTCATTCAGTCACATACCAAACTTGATGATAATGTAGAAGTTGGAAAAGACTGTTTTATTGATTCTCATGTCACTATTACAGGTGGTTCTAAATTACGAGATCGCGTCCGTATTCATTCAAGTACTGTCATTGGTGGAGAAGGTTTTGGTTTTGCTCCATATCAAGGAAAGTGGCATCGTATTGCTCAATTAGGTTCAGTTTTAATTGGAAATGATGTCCGAATTGGATCAAATTGTAGTATTGATAGAGGCGCACTTGATAATACAATTTTGGAAGATGGGGTTATTATTGATAACCTTGTGCAAATTGCACATAACGTCCATATTGGTTCAAATACTGCTATTGCAGCGAAGTGCGGTATTGCTGGAAGTACAAAAATTGGCAAAAACTGTATTCTAGCTGGGGCGTGTGGAGTGGCAGGACACCTTTCAATTGCTGATAATGTGACTTTGACTGGAATGTCAATGGTCACAAAAAATATTTCTGAAGCTGGAACTTACTCTTCGGGAACCGGATTATTTGAAAATAATCATTGGAAAAAGACGATTGTACGCTTGCGACAATTAGCAGATGTGCCATTGACCCAAATCACTAAACGACTTGATCATATACAAGCTCAAATAGAGTCTCTTGAATCAACTTTTAATTTGCGTAAATAGAATATTATGACCGAGTCTACTACACCTAAATTTGCCATCCCTGAATTACCAATGCAGATTCAAACGATTCGTCAATATTTGCCGCATCGTTACCCATTCTTATTGGTTGATCGTGTGACTGAAGTTACTGACAATAGTATTGTTGGTTATAAAAATGTTTCTATCAATGAAGAGTTCCTACAAGGGCATTTCCCAGAATATCCAATTATGCCTGGTGTTCTCATTGTTGAAGCATTAGCTCAAGTTTCAGGCGTTCTTGGTTTTATTATGAACAATGAAACGCCAAAACCAGGTTCATTATTCCTGTTTGCTGGTGCAGAAAGAGTTAGATTTAAAAAACAAGTAGTTGCAGGTGATCAACTTGTATTAAAATCTGAGTTGGTAATGCAGAAGCGCGGTATCTACAAATACAATTGTACAGCTAGCGTTGATGGCATTGTAGCAGCAACCGCTGAGATTATGATTTCACACCAAAAAACAGAGCAGGCATGAGCAATCACGATTTAATCCATTCTACCGCCATTATTGATCCATCTGCAGTGATTGCTTCAGATGTTCAAATAGGACCTTATTGTATTATTGGTCCTCAAGTGACTATTGGTGCTGGTACTAAATTACATTCTCATGTGGTTGTAGGTGGTTTTACCAGAATTGGCCAAAATAACGAAATCTTTCAATTTGCAAGTGTTGGCGAAGTTTGCCAAGACCTCAAATATAAAGGTGAAGAAACGTGGCTTGAAATTGGTAACAATAATCTAATTCGCGAACATTGCAGCTTACATAGAGGTACGGTGCAAGATAATGCATTAACCAAGATAGGTAGTCATAACCTATTAATGGTAAATACACATATTGCACATGATTGTATCGTAGGTGACCATAATATCTTTGCTAATAATGTAGGTGTCGCTGGACATGTACATATTGGTGATCACGTTATTGTGGGTGGTAATTCTGGAATTCATCAATTCTGTAAGATCGATTCTTATAGCATGATTGGTGGGGCTTCTTTGATCCTTAAAGATGTTCCAGCCTATGTGATGGCTTCTGGTAACCCTGCACATGCGTTTGGTATAAATATTGAAGGTATGCGAAGAAAAGGTTGGTCTAAAAATACAATTCAAGGCTTAAGAGAAGCTTATAAATTGATATTTAAATCTGGATTAACTTCTGTTCAAGCTATTGACCAAATTAAAAGTGAAATTTTACCTTCAGTTCCAGAAGCTCAACTCTTGATTGATTCTCTTGAACAATCAGAGCGTGGGATTGTGCGCTAATTAAGAAGACATAAAAAAAGACACTGTTTTAACAGTGTCTTTTTTTATAACTAAATTATTTGTTAAAGAATTTTGCTTCTTCAGATTTTGGATATTGGCTAAGTAACTTGTTCTTGTATTGATTTGCTGACACAGTATTCTTATCAACATCTTTAGCGATACTATAAAGTTGGTACAATGCTCGAGGTGCCTTACTTGAATTTGGGTATTGGTTAGCTACGACATTATAGTTTTTCTTTGCTTCATTATAATTTACTGGATCTGTCGCTAAATGAAACTCGGCTAACCAAAAATAAGCATTACCTGTATAGATACTATTAGGATGGTTTTTTATAAAGTTTTGCATTGGAGCAATTGCTTTTTTAGCACCGCCTTGTTTATACGCATCTAAAGCTACAGTATAAGCAGCTTTTTCTAATTCGAGGGAATTTGACTGGTTTTGCGCAGCAGCTGGTGCTGGTTGAGTAGTGGTTGTTGGTGCGCTAGGCTGCTGCTCAGAAGTTTGTGTGGCTGGTACGGCAGCTACTTTATTACTCTCTGTGGTTTGAGGGGCTGGTGCACTAGCAGGAGTAGTGTTATCGGACGTTGCATTCGAACTATCGTCTTGTGTAGCACTTTCAGGGTCAACTTTTTGGTGTAATAATTCTAAACGTTGATCTAAATCGGTATATCGGTTTGCTAGATCTTTCTTTAATTGCTCAATATCATTAGCTTGTTCTTCAAGCTGACCTCTTAATGTACGAATATCATTTTCTAATTGTTGGTTTTTTTGCATGAGTTCCCAGTTTAAATTTGTAGGAACTGAAATGTTGCTTGAAGAAGTATTAGATGCACTACCATCATTTTGACTTAAACCACGAGACTCGATAGGAATATTTGCGTATAGAGAAGTGGTGCTCATTAAGGCAATAAATAATAAAGAATGCTTCTTCATTTGCATGTGTATAAATCCATAATTTTATATAAAAGCCACCTTGACACAGGAATATAAAAAACAATTCTCTAAATATCTAAGGTTTTTCATTGATCAATGCAATTAAAGCAGTTAACAGTTTAAATGCAAGGATAGTTTACAATCTTCAAGCATATTTTATGCAAAATAAGAAAAGAGCATAAGCTCAAGAAATTATATTTTTGGGGTTTAAAGCTATTTTTGCTGAGGAATTAATCAATCGAAACAAAAACTTGCCGAAAAAGGCAGAGAAGGGTTGCAACTCTTTTAAAAATCTCTATACTTTGTTTTGCAATGGTAGCCCCGCTGGTGGCTTCGCAATCGTACTCTGTGAACCCCGCCAGGACCGGAAGGTAGCAACGGTAGCAGATCTATGATGTGCCGAAGTTTTGCTAGTGGGGTTGCCACCATTCTTTTAATCCAATTTTCTTTGGATTGCTTTTAAAATTACATCTAAATCAAATCCTCTATATTGTAAGAATCTGATCTGTTTTGCTTTAAGTTTTGGATCTTTCTCTACAGCTTCTCCAAATTTTTTAACTTTAAGTTGATAAGCCTGTTCTACCCAATCAATTTCTTGAATTTCATCTGCAATTAAATCATTTTCAATTTGTTTAGTTTTTAAAGCTTGTTGAATTCGTTTCGGTCCTTTACCTTTACGAATTTGGCTTGCTAGCATTTGCTCAGCAACACGTTGATCACTCTGGTAATTTTGTTCAGATAACTCCTCAACCAGTTGTTTTACTTCTTCTATATTTTGTGCATAACGAGCTAATTTCTCGATAAGCTCTGCTTTAGAGTAATCTCGGCGAGTGAGTAAAGCAAAAGCATATGAGCGTAAACGTTGGCCAGTAAGAGGAGGGCGCTGCTGAGATTGCTCATCGTTTCTTTTGAACATTTAAAATTCCTTATAAAAAACGCCCCGAAGGGCGTTTTATGACTCAAATATAATTACGATTCTAATAAAAGATCTGGCTCTTCTTCATCTTCAATTTGAACTGCACCATTTGTGCCTGTAGTCAGCAATTGTTCACGGATATTACGTTCAATTTCTTCAGCTATTTGAGTATTTTCTTCAAAATAGCGAATTACATTGTTTTTACCTTGGCCAATTTTATTGCCTTGATATGAATACCATGCACCAGCTTTCTGTACGATATCCTGTTGTACAGCTAAATCTACAAGTTCACCTAGTTGGTTAGTACCTTTACCGTATAGAATTTGGAAAATAGCTTCTTTAAACGGAGGAGCCATTTTGTTCTTAACGACTTTAACTTTAGTTTCTGAACCAACAATTTCATCGCCTTCTTTTACTTGACCGATACGACGAATATCTAAACGAACTGAAGCGTAGAATTTAAGAGCGTTACCACCAGTGGTAGTTTCTGGGCTACCAAACATAACGCCAATTTTCATACGAATCTGGTTAATGAAGATAACCATACAGTTTGAACGTTTAGCATTACCCGTAATTTTACGAAGTGCCTGGCTCATAAGACGCGCTTGTAGACCCATATGAGAGTCACCCATCTCACCTTCGATTTCTGCTTTAGGTGTAAGTGCAGCCACCGAGTCCACAACGATTAAATCAATTGCGCCTGAACGGACAAGCATGTCAGCAATTTCAAGTGCTTGCTCACCATTGTCGGGTTGTGAAACAAGTAGGTTATCAATATCTACACCAAGTTTGCGTGCATATTGAGGGTCTAAGGCGTGCTCAGCATCAATGAAGGCACATGTACCACCAGATTTTTGACATTGAGCAATTGCTTGTAATGTCATTGTGGTTTTACCAGAAGATTCAGGACCATAAATTTCGATAATACGGCCTTTTGGTAAACCACCAATCCCCAATGCGATGTCTAAAGTTAAAGAACCTGTAGATACGGCTTCAACTGCTTGAACAGTGTTATCACCAAGACGCATAACCGTATTTTTACCAAATTGCTTCTCAATTTGGCTCAAAGCGGCTTGTAATGCTTTGCTTTTATTCTCATCCATCTCAAAAACCTCAATACTCTATGTTCATCACGTTTAACCCAAGTGGATGCATTGAATCTCAACTTGTTTCACAGGGCTAATAGTGACAGATTTTTTCTCTAGCTTCTATATATTGTATATGTGAGTGCGACACAACTCGACGTTTTTATTCATCATTATAAGACCAGTGATCTTCATAATGTTGATCATTATCCTGTTTAAACCGATTGATTTGTCGCCGATCTTTCTTGCTTGGTCTATGGTCAGGTCGTGCTAGATTATGCAATTTTCGTTGGGAAGCAATCAACTCCCGTCTTGCAATACTTACTTCTGTTTCTTCATAAAGTTGTTGTGCAACAGGGGCCGGTCCTCGGGTATTGGAGAGCGCTTTAACAACAACTGTTTTTTTATCGAAACCTTGTTGAACTACGAGCTCCATACCGACACGAATCTCTTTAGAAACTTTTACACGTTCATTATTGTGATGTACTTTACCCCCTTCAATTGCAGCTTTAGCAATAGAACGGGTTTTAAAAAAACGTGCTGCCCACAACCATTTGTCGATACGCATGGTTTCTACAGCATCGTTTTCACGCAATTTTGACATCATTATCCTTTCTATCAATTTGATTCAAAATAGACAGTAGCTCTGTAAGCTGATCTAGAGCTTCATACTCTAAATCTTGTGGCTGTCTTTTACTCTTAAGACTTGAGGGCTGTAAGATAGTAAACAAGTGTCTTATACCAAATTTTTCTGCAGTTTTTAAAACAGGAAGAGTGTCATCTAAAAAGATAGTGCTTTCTGGCGCAAAATAATGCAAGCGTTGCAACTCTTGCCAGAATCGGATGTTTTCTTTTGCGTAACCAATTTGTTCGCTAGATACGATGACTTCAAAAAAATCTTGGATAGGAACGTTATCAAGTTTTAATTTTAGGCTTGCACAGTCAGCATTGGTGACTAACCAACATTGATAATCTTGTGCTTTTAAAGCGCTGAGCAGCTCCATGCATCCTGACCTCGCTTTAATTTTATGCTGAAATTCTTGCTGGAGCTTTAAAACATCCACGCCAGTTGTTTGTGTCCAGTAAATTGATGAGTACCAAGCAAGCGTATGTTTATGGCTGCGATAAAACTGGTTTAATATTTCTTGACTCTCAGTTAAAGATAGATGATGTGTTTCAGAATGTCTTTTAGGTAAGCATTCGTTCCAAATAAAGTCATCAAAAGCCAAATCTAGTAAAGTTCCATCCATGTCAAACAGGACTACCTTATTCATGTTGCGAACGCTCCAGCTTTAAATATACATGGAAGAAATTGGCTTAAGATTATAAACATTAAAGCCTCAAAAACAGATTGATTTGTTGTTATCTCATCATTTTAAAGTTCTAAAGATATTTTACTTTTGATATATTATTACAATAATTAATGATAACGAGTGAATTAAAAAATGAAAAATTCTAATTTCATTGTTGTTTTTATCGGTTCTATTTGTTTTGCGTTTAGTGCAAATACATTGGCACAAAATACAGCTGCAGTTTTTTCACCTAAAAGAGGTGTAGTCTGTGATAAATATATTTGTGCAGATAAAAAGGGCGTTTCCAAATCCTTAACTAATCAATATTTAGGTGCAAAAAAAGCAAAACAAGCTTTTTCACAAGGTGACTTTGATACATCTGCTTTTACTTTTTCTAATGGTGTATTTTGTGATACCACTACTAAATTGTGCCATGTGAATAAATTTTTTGAAAATGGTCATAGAAGTAGAGTAGATAAAAAAATGACTGATAAAATTTTTAAAAATAGTTAGTTATATGAATTGTAAATTAGTTTTTTAATACTTTTTTGCGTTTCTATACTTTATATGAAATTATCATTATTTAAATATTATTAAAAGTTGGAATAAAAGTGGGATTATATACAATTAGATATGGTTATCGTAACAACAGTTTTTTTATTGCTTCAAATACGGCTGGGCAGTTTATTGTGATTGATGCATTAGGAGCAGATTTCCAAATTGGTCATCAAATTTCTTATGAAGGGAGCAAAATAATAAATGAAACATTAAATGATGAAACAGAAGCAAAAGTTCATCTTGAGAGCAACGAAAAAGAAGCTTATGAGTATTTACAGACAATGAAATAATCATCTCGTTATTTTGATTTACATAGGATACGTATTGGCAAACATTTTATAAATTGAACTCTACCTATTTAAAGTTATATTAAAAATCATTTGAATAACAATTTAGAGTAGGCGATGAAAATTGGATTTATTGGAGGAGCCAATGATGGCATTGTTATCAATGCTGCCAATGGCATTGATACTTATAAACTTGAATGGCATTACAAGGCTGAGAAGCATTGTGAAGAACAGCCATCATTAGGGCTAAATGGCCCTGAATATGACTATTACAATTTATTAATTTTGAGAAAAAATAAAGAGGCAAAACTTTTCTACGTTTTAACTACCATGGACAAAGAAGATATAGCGAATAAGATTAATGAGTATTGGGAGCACTCCACCTCTGTAGGTTATGATTTTGATGAGTAGTAACCATTTTAACTCATTGAAATATTTTATTTATATCAGTATTTAACTGAATTATAACTCAAGCTTAGGATGATATATTTCATAAAGAACATGCTTTTGTAAGGCATGTTCATCTGGAAGCTTGGGATGATTAAAGTATTTAACTTTGCGCATTCCTAGTCTTTCCATCACGGCTTGAGATGGCTTATTCACTGTTGCTGTGAAAGAAACCACTTTATCTTTATTGAGAATATTAAAGGCATAGTCCAATGCTGATTTTGCTCCTTCAGTGGCATAACCTTTTTTCCAGTGTTCTGTAGCAATTCTCCATCCAATTTCAATGCAGGGAGAAAAATCAAATTGTTCTGGTTGGTTGTGTAAGCCAATAAAGCCTATAAATTCTTGAGTTTCTTTTAATTCTACCGCCCAAAATCCCCAGCCATTTTCATCAATAAGAGCTGATATTCTTTGAATTAAACTTATACTTTCAGTAGCAGATAAAAGCTTTGGGAAAAAACGCATAACATCTTCGTCTAAACCCATTTTGATAAATGGCTCTGAATCAGACTCTTTCCATTGTCTTAAGATTAAACATTCAGTTTCGATCATAGTAAAAATTCTTTAACGAGAGTTTTTTAATTTTAGCTAAATATTCTACAGCGGCTTTTGTATAATTTTCTGTAAGATAATTTTTGAGTTAATGCTTACCACACCTTTAATTTTATTGAGTGTATTAATAACAAAATGAGAAAAAGAGTTTAGATCTTTAGTGGCAACGTGCAGTACATAATTAGATTCACCTGTAATGATATAGGCATTGATGACTTCATCAAAATTCTTGATTTGGCTTAAAAAAAAGTTGTGGTCATTTTCGGTGAGTTGAGCAAGTTTTATTTCAACTATTGCCTCAATTTTTATACCTAATTTTTCATAATTAACTTTTGCTTGATATTTTTCAATGATTCCGTTGGTTTCTAAAATTTTAACGCGTCTGTGACAAGCAGATGCTGAAAGATTAACAAGATCAGCAAGTTCTTGGTTACTTAAACGGGCATTGTCTTGTAAATACTTCAAAATTTTTAGATCGATCGCATCTAAATTCATTTTCGAATTTCATCCATATTTTTTAATTTTAATTGGAATTTTATACGAAAATAGCTATTTTTGATCAAATATTATCGAATAAATCGTACAAATTGACGTGATAAAATTCAAATACAAAGGAAATGTAGAAATAGGTGCAATATCAAATGATTACTCGTGAACAGTGTTTGTATTGGGATCAGGAAGATGAACTCAAAAAATTTAAAGATGAATTTGCATTGCCAGAAGGCGTCATTTATTTAGATGGTAACTCTTTAGGTGCTAGACCAAAGAAATCTTTGGCTGTCGCTCAGCATATTATTTCCCAAGAATGGGGAGAAGATCTGATCAATAGCTGGAATAAGGCAGACTGGTGGGGGCTACCAACACGGCTGGGTGACAAAGTCGCTAAACTGATTGGTGCGGAACAAGGTGAAGTTGTTATTTCAGATTCAACTACACTGAACTTATTTAAAGTTTTATCTGCAGCGGTAAAAATTCAGGCTGATAATTTCCCTGAACACAAAATTATTGTGGCAGAAAAAGATGCTTTTCCAACAGATATTTACATTATTGAAGGCTTCATTGACTTAATTCAAAAGGGCTATCAGGTTGAATTAATTGATGGCGTAGAAGACTTATCTCGTGCTTTAGAGAAAGATGCTGCTGTAGTGGTACTTTCCCATGTGAATTACCGCACTGGTTATTTTTACGATATGGCATCTATTAATGAACAAATTCACTCTAAAGATGCTTTGGTGATTTGGGATTTATGTCACTCAGTCGGTGCGGTTCCTATGCACCTTAATCAAACTGATAGTGATTTTGCGATTGGTTGTACCTATAAATATTTAAATGGTGGCCCTGGTTCTCCTGCATTGCTCTGGGTCAATGAAAAGCACCGTGATCAGTTCTGGCAGCCTTTATCTGGTTGGTGGAGTCATAAAAAACCATTTGATATGGCACAGCATTATGAGCCAGCGAATAGTATCCGCCGATATTTATGTGGGACTCAGCCGGTTATTTCTATGAGTCTGATTGAATGCGGAGTGGATATTTTCCTGCATGCCGATATGCAAAAAATCCGTGAGAAATCGTTGAAATTAACTGATTTATTTATTCAATTGGTACAGCAAGAATGTTCTGAATTCGGATTTGAGTTAATTACGCCTTTAGGTCATAAGCATCGTGGTAGTCATGTTAGTTATCGTCATGAATTCGGCTATGAAATTATTCAGGCGCTTATCGCACGTGGTGTGATTGGTGATTATCGGGAACCTGCAGTCTTGAGATTTGGTATTACACCTTTGTATCTGGGCTTTGAAGATATTTGGAATGCAGTACAGCACTTAAAAGCAACCATGCTGAATAGTGAATGGAAAAACAAAGAGTATTTAGTTCGCGGTGAAGTGACCTGATCTTAAGGAATCAAAATAAAACAAATGGCTAGGAGGGCCTATGAGTAGTTTTGATGAAATACAAAATAGAGAAGCTGGGCTGCATAAAAAGTTATCTGCAAAACAGATGGGGATGATTGCGATTGGTGGAGCAATTGGAACCGGATTGTTTATGGGAAGCAAATTTGCAATTAGCTTTGCAGGTCCCGCAGTCATAGTTAGCTATGCGATTGGTGGTTTAATTGCTTTTGCGCTTATGGCTTGTTTGGCTGAAATGACAGTTCAGCATCCTACTTCAGGTTCATTTGGTGCATATGCAGAACATTATATAAGTCCACTTGCTGGCTTCTTAGTTCGCTACTGTTATTGGGCTTGTATTGTACTGGCTGTAGGTACAGAGATTACCGCTGTTGCTGATTATATGAAGCTCTGGTTCCCGAATGTAGGCTCTTGGGTCTGGATTGGATTTTTTTCACTGACCTTACTTGTTGTAAATGCCTATAGTGTTAAAGCTTTTGGACTAGTGGAATACTGGTTTTCCACAATTAAAGTTTTTGCCATTATTGTGTTTATTCTTTTGTCTATTGGTATCTTGACGCAAAGCAATGAGGGAATAACGCAAGTTGTAACTCATTTATCAGGACATGGGGGCTTTTTTCCAAATGGTTTTAGTGGGGTATGGATTGGTGTCATTATTTCAATATTTAGTTATTTAAGTATAGAAATGATTGCTGTCGCGGCTGGCGAAGCTAAAGACCCGGAAAAGGCAGTTAAAAAAGCATTCAAAAGCACAGCACTTCGACTCATTTTGTTTTATTTATTGTCCTTATTCCTAATCGTTACTTTGGTGCCTTGGACTGTTTTGATCGGAGCAGATGCAACAAGTCCGTTTGTTATGGTCATGAAGATTGTCGGTATCCCGTATGCGGATAGCATTTTAAACTTTATTGTAATTGTAGCTGCCTTATCAGCCATGAATAGCATGCTTTATATTTCAACTCGTATGCTGTTTAGCTTGTCACGTGCAGGTGATGCCCCAAAAGTCTTTGGTCGAATTAGTAGTAAGGGTGTACCGGTAAATGCGCTGTTGTTATCTGCGGTAGGGATTGGTATTGCTAGTATTGTTTATACGATTAATCCAGCTTCCGCATTTCCAATTATGATTGCACTATCCATGTTTGGTGCATTGTTCACGTGGGGAAGTATATTTGTGACTCATATGTTTTTTAGAAGACATATGGTTCAGCAAAATATACAACTAAAATTTAAAATTCCTGCTAGTCGATTTATCTCTTTGTTTGGGTTTATTGCGATTTTAAGCATTACAGTGACTACCTGGTTTACCAGTGAATTTAAGTCTACTTTACAATTTGGCGTACCTTTAGTTCTGGTTCTTATATTTTTCTATTATTTGAAGCGTTCTACCGTAAAGTTAAATCTCAACTCTAGTGAAGAAACATTGAAGTGATTGGTATATGAGAAGGTATGACAATGCTACAACGGTAGAGAATGAAGGTGAAATACTAGCAGGCTTCCAATACAGAAGCTTGCTGAGTTATCGGGCCTATGATCATATAAAAGATATAAAGTACGGTTCAAAGAACCGATCAACTCTGGATTTTTTTCCTCTAGAACATGTCAATAAAACCGTAATTTTTATACATGGGGGATATTGGCAGTGGTGTGATAAATCGGACTTTGCCTTTATAGCGCCGTACATATTAGCAAAAGGAGCGCAGTGTGTACTTTTAGAATATGACTTGGCTCCTCAAAGTCATATTTCACAAATCGTTGCTCAAGCTCAACAAGCGCTCGATTTTATCGCTGAACAAAATTGGAAAACAGATGAAGTAGTATTGGTCGGCCATTCAGCAGGTGCTCATCTTGGTGCTTTATGTTTAAACCATCCGTTATTATCCAAGGCAACTTTATTAAGTGGGATTTATGATTTATTACCTATACAAGAGACTCATTTAAATCACGCTTTAAACTTATCGCAAGAGGATATTTTGAAATATAGTCCTATTCATCAGCAGGAACAGATCAATATTCCTTGTACGATTTTGTGTGGTGGGTTAGAACTTAGTGAATTTAAATGGCAAAGTCAAAATTATTTTGAGTATCGACTTAGTCAAGGTGACGATATGATTTCTTTTGAAATTATTCCTGAGATTAACCATTACTCTATTTTAGAGCACTATTTTAAATTTATATTTAAGTGAGAAACTAAGTTTGAGTTAGCCTTGGTAAACATAGGGTAAGTTGATTTAAATATTATAGAAGCAATAGGTGGTAGGAAAATCATGAAAAGTTATCTTATTTATAATATTAAGTTCAGCTAATAAAATATTTCAGTACAAGAGCAATCAGTATGATAAATAACCAAGTTAAACAACATATAAATTGATATATTGTTTTATTAAATTTAAATAAATATATTGATTTTTGCTTAATCAATAAGAAAATGTAGAGCTCATCACACTTCTTTGAGTTTTTTGCTGCTGTACACTATTTTAAGTTGACCTAAACTAATATCTCGATTAGATTAAAAAGATAGTGTTTTCTCTCTAATCGACAAACTGTTTAGCTGTTGCTTAGATGAGTTTATAGTCCGTAGCTTCCCAAGATGCGGACTTTTTTATTTTTGTACAATTCGTTAATGGTACAAAGATTCGCGCATTAAAAAGACAGTTAATAGTAAATTCGGTTCAATTCAAGTGAAAAATTTAAAGAAGTATTGTAAATATATCTTTAAAGGTATATATTTATATATGCATATACTGCGTCTGTAAAGTTGTTTGTTTTTTAATACCCCCATATTTTTAAGATATGTGGGTATTTTTTATTAAAAATGTTTATTTAAAAAATATTTTTAAACTGGCTAAGTTTTATATAAGGAGTTTATTTTAGTTAGATAAGAAAATTCAAAATAATTTGTTTCGCATAATTTATTTCTAATAAGCTTAATTAATAAAAAATAGGAAATATATATTTATACATTTATTGTACATATTAATCACAGTTAAAGAAATTGTTAATTTTTTATAGTTGTATGAACTTTTATATTTTGAAATAATTGTCTATAACCTGTTAATTATCATATTGTTATGGATATTTTGAAGTTTCTAAGAAGTTTTAATACTGTTGGTACTTACTTAGCAATGGCTACTATAGTTCTTATCATAATGGTTATTTTCTTTTATATTATTGAACCCAAATAGAGTGATATTTTAATTATAAAAAAATAAAATATTTAAATTATAAGTAGATGGATGTCACGTTTTTCTATAAAAAAGTGGATTGATATTGTTTAACCTAAAAAATTATGAAAATATGGTTGGGGTTTAAAAGCAGATAAAACTCCTCAAAGTTCTCATCTAAAATTTTAATCCTGAAGTAAAAAGTTATTAATTATCATAAAAATACCTGAAATATAATATATGGAGATAGTCATGAATATTCGCCAAGTGTCTGCTATTTGTCTTTCAATAGCAGCTACTCACTTAGTGTATGCCGCTTCAAATGTTGCAAATCCTGTAAATGATTCTTCCCAAGCAAAAGGAATTATTAAAAATCAATATATTGTTATATTAAATAAGGATGCAGGTCCTTCTAAAGATTTCGCACAAAATATTGCTAAACAGCATGCTGGTAAAGTTTTACAAAGCTACGATACTGTTCTTAAAGGTTTTGCAATTTATTTACCTGATACAGCAGGGACAGCATTTATTGAAGCGATGAAGAAGAACCCTCATGTACTTTCAGTAGAAAGCGATACAATAGTAAATATTGATGCAACTACTCAAAATAATCCAGATTGGGGGCTAGATCGTATAGACCAGAAAGCTTTACCATTAAATTCGGCTTATTCTTATTTACAGACCGGTTCAGGTACTACGGCTTATATCGTGGATACTGGTATATTATCTAGTCACCAAGAGTTTTCAGGACGTGTGTTAAGCGGTTATACCGCAATATCTGATGGCAATGGTACAACCGACTGTAATGGACATGGGACCCATGTTGCTGGAACAGTAGGTGGTACGACCTATGGTGTTGCCAAAAATGTCAATTTAGTTCCAATCCGGATTTTGGGGTGTGACGGGTCAGGGGCCTCAAGTAATGTTATTGCTGGTTTAGACTGGATATTGAAAAATGGTAAAAAACCTGCAGTTGTAAATATGTCTTTAGGTGGGGCGACAAGTTCTTCTTTAGATAGTGCAGTGGAAAATTTATATAATAATGGTTATGTCATGGTCGCAGCCGCTGGTAATTCAAATACAGATGCATGTACATCTTCTCCAGCAAGAGTAAGTAAGGCCATTACAGTGGCTGCTACAGATAATACAGATACTCGAGCCAGCTATTCTAATTATGGAAGCTGTGTTGATATTTTTGCACCTGGAAGTCAGATTAACTCTTCTTGGATTGGAAGTAATACAGCTACCAAGATATTAAATGGTACTTCAATGGCAACCCCGCATGTTGCTGGTGTAGTTGCTGAAATGCTTCAAAGTACACCTACGGCTTCACCTCAAACGATCTCTACCAATCTTTTAAATCAAGCGAGCAGTAACGTAGTAAAAAACCCTTCAGGTAGCCCAAACCGCTTGTTATATAAATCTCCTTAATAAAAATATAATTCTCTATGATTGAAAAGGTCCCGAAGGACCTTTTTTTAAATTTTTGCATGTGTACCATACTTGTCAATCATGATTGAACTGGCTTCATTTAAACCACGTACAGTAACTTGTATGCCATTCTTTTGGAACTTTTCTACTGCTGAATCAAGCATTGCAACCGAAGTGACATCCCATATATGTGAATGAGTCAAATCAATAATGACTTCTTTTACTTCTTCTTTAAAGTTAAAGCCGTGCATGAATTTATCTGAAGAACTAAAAAAGATTTGTCCTCTTAAATCATATAAACGAGCGTTGCCTTCTAATGAACTTATTACCTGTATATCATTTTCAAGTTTATTGGCTAAGAAAAGCGCGGAGAGTAGTACACCTGTCAATACGCCTAATGCTAGATTGTGAGTAGCTACAACTACAACAACCGTTGCAATCATAACGGTATTGCTACTTTTAGGATTAGTTTTAAATTGGGTAAGTGAACGCCACTCAAAAGTACTTATTGATACCATAATCATGACAGCAACAAGCGCAGCCATAGGAATAACTTTCAACCAATCACTTAAAAATACTACTAAAATCAGCAAGAATATGCCTGCGCATAAAGTAGATAAGCGTGTGCGACCACCTGATTTAACATTAATCATTGATTGCCCAATCATGGCACATCCAGCCATCCCACCCATAAAACCCGAGGCAATATTGGCAATACCTTGACCTTTACATTCCTTAAATTTATTACTCGGGCTATCCGTCATTTCATCAACAATTGTGGCTGTCATCATTGACTCAAGTAAGCCAACTGCAGCTAATGCCAATGAATAAGGAAGAATGATAAGAAGTGTATCTAAATTAAGAGGAATATCCGGAATTAAAAAAATAGGTAAAGTATTTGGTAGTGCCCCCATATCGCCAACTGTTCGCAGATCAAGGCCTAAAAAGAGGGCGAGTAATGTGACTATAACAATACATATAAGGGGAGATGGAAAAATTTTTCCAAGCTTCGGTACATAAGGGAATAGATAAATAATTGCTAAACCAATAGCGACTAATAGATAGACGTACCAAGTTACATTGACTAGTTCTGGAAGCTGGGCCATAAAAATGAGTATGGCGAGAGCATTTACAAAACCAATTACAACCGATTTAGAGACGAAGCGCATGAGCTTAGCAAGCTTAAGATATCCTACTATAATTTGTATGACGCCCGTCAAAATAGTAGCTGCGAATAAATACTGAAGACCATGTTCTTTCACTAGGGTCGTCATGACTAAGGCCATAGCACCCGTTGCTGCCGAAATCATGGCAGGACGGCCACCTACAAAAGAAATAATAACCGCAATACAAAAAGACGCATATAAACCGATTTGGGGATCTACACCTGCAATAATTGAAAAGGCAATCGCCTCTGGAATTAAAGCCAGACCAACAACAAGCCCAGAAAGAATATCTGCACGGACATTAGAGAACCATTGTTCTCGAAGATTCGTTAACATGGAAATAGCCTAGAATTTTAAATTTTAGAAAGGCTAGTGATGTGATATACCAACACACAAGCGACTACACCACATCACTAGACAGTGATGAGTTATTTACAAAGGAGAAGGGTAAATAAACTTAAGGTGGCGTAAGTGTCATGGATAATGAAAATTTGAAGTTTTAAAGAGGTACGAAGGATAACATAAGTTTCTAGGGGGAGCCATTTAAGCTTGCTACTTTCACTTATTAGGCATCTAACTATTTTATGATTTGTTCATTTCTGCTTTAGGCAGAGACGTAAATTCATTTAATGGCATATCTAAGAAAAAGTCAGGAGCGTCAGTGTGTTTGCAATTTAACCAATCTTTTCTAAGATGGTCAGGTATTACAATAATTGAACGTTTTTCATCGTCAGGTTTATGAAACTGCTTCATAAAAGAATGTCGATCTGCATTGATTGTTAATAGTGACATTGTTCTAACTTTCTGCTCATCAATTATGGTTTCTTCATAAATTGCTGCAAGCGTAAATGGCTTTCCATCTTGACGAAAGATGCCATACCAATGTGCTTTACCATTGATATATTTCGGTTCATAAATAGCTTCAACAGGAACTAGGCCAAATTGATCATTTGACCAGGCATGTTTAAATGAACGTTTGTGATCAACCGTTTCAGTTCTTGCATTATAAGTTGCATATTTAAATGAAACTTCTTTCGCATATGGTGGCAACATTCCAAATTTAACTTTTCGCCATTCCCATTCATTTTGATGAGATAAGATTATTGGGCAATCATCACTTGGATAGACATCTGATTTGTAATCAAAGGTGGGTTCAAGTAAGTCTAATTGAGAAGAATGCTCTCTCTTAAGGGGTTTAAAATTTGCACACATAACGAAATTCGATTTGTAAGGATACTTAACCTTTAGCTTGGATCTTTTAACTATGTGATATGTATATTTTTATAGATTGAATTGTCTATTTGAGTATTAAATTTTACTTTTCAATTACTTTGTTAAAGCTTTCTTTCAAATTATTTATCATTAAAAATGAGATCAATGATTTATAAGGCAACTTATAAGATATTCATTTGTTTTGAATAGCTACTTTTATGCAACAGAGCCTTGCAGAAATTTGGATTTTAATAAATGAGCTAATCATCATAATACAAAAGATATAGAGAACGTATACAAACCAATGTTTCCAGCGGTTTAAGTAACTCTTTAGAAAACTTTATAAGGTGGAACTATGAATAAACATTTATTAGCAAAAATCACTCTTTTAGGTGCTGCACAACTATTTACGTTTCATACGGCATTTGCAGATATACCTCTGACACCTGCTCAATTCGCAAAAGCGAAAACAGAAAATTTTGATAAAAAAGTGATTCTGTCCAACTTAAATAAACCACATGCTTTGTTATGGGGACCAGATAATCAAATTTGGTTAACCGAACGTGCAACTGGCAAAATTTTAAGAGTAAATCCTGAATCTGGTAGCGCAAAAACAGTATTTCAGGTTCCTGAAATTGTGAGTGATGCTGATGGGCAAAATGGTTTGTTAGGCTTTGCTTTTCATTCTGACTTTAAACATAACCCTTATATCTATATTTCAGGCACTTTTAAAAATCCAAAATCTACAGATAAAGAGTTACCTAATCAGACGATTATTCGTAGATATACCTATAACAAAACTACAGATACATTTGAAAAGCCTATTGATTTGATTGCAGGTTTACCGTCATCGAAAGACCATCAGTCTGGTCGTCTCGTCATTGGTTCAGACCAAAAAATCTACTATACGATTGGTGACCAAGGCCGTAATCAGTTAGCTTATCTGTTCTTACCAAATCAGGCACAGCATACTCCGACTCAGCAAGAGCTCAATAGTAAAGACTACCATACATATATGGGTAAAGTATTACGCTTAAATCTGGACGGCAGTATTCCTAAAGACAACCCAAGCTTTAACGGAGTAGTGAGTCATATCTACACTTTAGGGCACCGTAATCCACAAGGTTTAGCATTTGCTCCAAATGGAAAGCTTTTACAATCTGAGCAAGGGCCAAATTCTGATGATGAAATTAACCTTATATTAAAAGGTGGTAACTATGGCTGGCCAAATGTAGCTGGTTATAAAGATGACAGTGGTTATGCCTATGCAAACTATTCGGCAGCAACCAATAAATCACAAATTAAAGATTTAGCTCAAAATGGGATAAAAGTAGCAACAGGTGTTCCTGTGACTAAAGAGTCTGAATGGACTGGTAAAAACTTTGTGCCGCCTTTGAAAACTTTATATACGGTACAAGATACCTATAACTATAATGACCCTACTTGTGGTGAGATGGCATATATTTGCTGGCCAACGGTTGCTCCGTCATCGGCATATGTATATACGGGAGGCAAAAAAGCGATTCCAGGGTGGGAAAATACATTATTGGTCCCATCTTTAAAACGTGGGGTGATTTTCCGTATTAAATTGGATCCGACATATAGCACGACTTTGGATGATGCTATCCCAATGTTTAAAAGTAATAACCGTTATCGTGATGTCATCGCTAGTCCAGAAGGTAATACCTTATATGTGCTGACTGATACAGCGGGGAATGTACAAAAAGATGATGGTTCAGTCACTCATACTTTAGAGAATCCTGGTTCTCTCATTAAATTTACATATAACGGTAAGTAACTTATTTCAAAAAACCCAGCTATATAGCTGGGTTTTTTATGTAAAGGTTTAGATTTATTCAGTTACGACCAATACTGGCACATGAATTTCTCCTAAGAGTGCTTGAGTTACACTTCCTAAGAAGAACTTTTTAAAACCTTTTCGCCCATGAGAACCAATCACTAATAAATCAGCTTTTAGCTCAGTTGCTGCTTTGATGATTTCTGTATGAATTGTTTGACCTTCAACAATTTTGGTTTCAACAGAAATTCCATGTTGGCTAAATTGTTCTTTAGCTTGATCTAAAATGCTCTGAATCGAAGCTCTCGCTTTATTAAAATAATCTTGCGCAATTTCTGTACTATCAATAATTTCAACTGAAATAAATGGATCAATAGTGAGCGCATATACCAAAGTAACTTTACTACTAAAGGCTTTAGCAAGACTTGCAGCATGATTAACAGCAATAAGTGAAGTAGGAGAACCATCGACCGGAACTAAAATATGGTGATAACTCATATATTGCTCCTTATTGTCTTGTGACAATATTTATTGTTGAAGAACCTAAACTTGTTATCGTTATGGTTATATTATCGCCAATTTTATAATTTTTATTGTTTGTTTTTAGTGTGTAAGGTAAATGATTAATTCATAGAATAGTGACTTTCTAGATAAGCCTGACCCTGTTTAAGAATAGAGATCACCTGATTAGCATCAATAGCTGATTCAAATAAAAAACCTTGCCCTATGTTGTATCCAAATTGAAGAAGTAATTCTTCTTGTTCTGGTGTTTCAATACCTTCTGCAATTAATCCGAGTGAGAGATTTGGAGCAAGTAAGCCAATTGCCTGAACAATTGCATAAATGGATGGATCATGTTGCATCTTTTGTATAAAGCTACAATCAACTTTTAAGCAATCAATTGGATAGTCTCTTATATGTGTTAAAGAAGAGAAACCTGTTCCGAAGTCATCTAAAGCAATGCGTACCCCATGTTGTTTTAGTTTATTGAGTGCGCGAATAACATATTCAGAACCACGGTCACCCAGCATATGTTCAGTAACTTCTATTTCAATTAAATGGGTAGGAATTTCAAGTTGATTAATCTTTTTTAATAAACGTTCAGCATAGTTATCTCTTAAAAACTCAACCGGTGCGGCATTTAGAGAAACAGGAAGCGGCTCAAAACCTAACTTTATCCATTTAGCAATATCATGCAAAACTTGTTGTTGCATGATTTCACCAATTTTACTGGCTAAATCGTAGTCTTTAAAAGCTTCAGCAATCTGAGAAGGCAAACCTCTTTGGGCCGAAGTCGTATGCCAGCGGAGTAATGCTTCAAAGCCCACTACAGCATGAGTTTTTAGATCGACTTTGGGTTGATAGTAGGGCTGAATGGTATGATGACGAATAAGCTGGCGAGCAATGTTGAGTTGAGAGGCGATTGCCTCGGTTAACTGCATCATACTTGGGTTATACATACGTATGCCGCCACGACCACGGGCTTTTAAGTCATGTAATGCCATATCGGCACAACTTAATAAGCTCGATTGATCAACTGCATCTTGAGGATAAATGGCGCAGCCGATGCTCATGCCGCCGTTGAGCACATTCCCAGCATATGTAATGGGTTGATTGAGTTGTTGAAGCAATACTTCAGCAAGTTCACGAACATCATTCTCATTTTCTAAATGGCTAACAATAACTGCAAACTCATCACCACCTAATCTGGCAACTGAACATCTTTCAGGATCTACGCACTGATTAAAACGTTTAGAAAGTATTTTTAATAAGTGGTCACCAGCACTATGACCTATAGTGTCATTAATATGCTTGAAATGATCTAGATCAATTAAAAGTAGCCCTACACTAGTTTGGGTTTCTCTTGAGTAGGCTAGGGTGCGTTTTAGTTGTAGCTTAAATGAACGTCTATTAAATAATCCTGTGAGTTCATCTCTCTCGCTAATATCTCTTAGACGGTTTTCGGTAAGATACTGTTGAGTGACATTTCGCGAAACACACAATATCTGAATAATTTCGCCGTTTGTATGTTGAATTGGGGTAAGCATGTTATCCCAATATTCTGGATCTTGATTTGGTAAGCAACTCATGCCAGCGAATCGGGCCACTTTACCCTGTAAGGCTTTTTTTAAGGCAACTCTTCCGCGTTTACGAATATGGGGTGGTAAAAGATCTAACCATCGCATACCGAATTTTTTTTCATCTACAGGTATACCTAATGCAAGGCATCCTGATTTATTCATATGAGATACAGTGCCATCTGTATTTAAAACCTTAATACAATCGACACTGATATCGAGCATTTGATTTTGTATATCGATATCTTTTCGTAAGCTTTGCTGCTCTTGTATATCTTGGTCAATATCTAGAAAACTAATAAACCATTCATTTTCTTGAGAAGATTCATGGTATTTCGACAATTGAATAGAAATTTTACACCATCGATAATAATGGGTTTTATGCAAAAGACGGCATTTAAATTCAATTCTTGATCGGAGTCGTATCGCATCTAACCATTTGTTTTTAACTTCTTCTAAATCGGCAGGGTACACGAAATCTAGCCATTGTTGAAACAATGGAGGAGAAGTATCGCGCCAGTACTTTGTGCACTCCGTATTGCAGTATAAAATTAAGCCTTTTTCATCACTGACCCAAGTCGGTAAAGGAAACTGCTCAACAATAAAATGCTTTTGGGTAGTGTTCGACATTGAAGTCATAACATGCCTAAAACTGCTGAAGAGTTAAACTATTTATAAACTGTATTGTAATAGTTGTGTCGTCACCACAAAAGCTATAAAAAATTAATATTTGATGTTTTTTTCGTCTCGAATAAAGGTTTTTTTTAAAATGAAAATTTTATTAATCATCTATGCATATGTTATTTATTAACTTTTAATCTCCTAAAGATTATGAAATGTAGAATTTTAACTTGAAAAAATTATGCGTATTTTTGTAAAAAACTTGTTAAAACAGTTGTTTATAAAATTCAAATAGAGTTTTTTATAAAAAATTCATACATCAAAAACATTTTAACTCGTGAAGAGTTAATTAATTTAAATATTTATGAGAAAAAATTTATAAAGAAAAAGCATTTAAGTTATTAGAGGTTAATACAATAAATACTATTAACTTTACAAAAGTAATATAAAATAAGGTCTTATATTATCGTAGAATTCTTTTCATCAAAAAGGATATATAATTCCTTTTTGTGCATTTTATAGCCTACATTTTCCCCAAGATGTAGGTTTTTTTTATGTCAAAATTTTATTATTTTAATTTTATTTAACTTATTAAATTATAAATAAAAAAAGCCATGGAGGCTTTTTATACGGTTTCCGGTTTTTTCAACTGTTGTTGAATGTAGAGGTTCATATAATACTGCTCTATATAATCGTCAGCATAATTGTTAGCTAATGTCTTAGTAGCTACCTGTTCATGCTTGCTGTAACAGTTAGTTTCTAAATCTTTTTCAAGTACCCACCATTGACGGTTAATACGACGTACTTGAAACTTATCACTTTTATATTTTCTTTTAGCCATTTTTTCCTAAAATTACGTTAGAGATATTAAGAGAGAGTTTCTACTGGAGTTGAAGGAACAAGTCAACAAGCATAGTGTTTAATTGATTACTTTATGAAGTCTATATTCCTGTAAACATAAGAGAAAATAATAAAAAAAGCTCTCATGAGAGAGCTTGAGAATTAATCGTTTTAAAATGTTAAAAACAACTATTATCGAGAAAGATTTTTTAAAAGCAATTTTAAGCTTTCCATCATTTTTTCTAGTTGAAGAGGGGTGATACCTTCGAATGATTGTTCAAGTACTACACTCGTTAGATCATTAATTTTATTAATCATTTCTGTACCACGTTCGGTAAGATATACACGTGTAATACGACCATCTGATTGACAAGAATAGGTTTCAACTAAGCCTTCATCTTTTAAGCGATAAACAATTTTAGTGGTAGTCGACATTTTTGAAATAATCATATCAGATAGTTCTGATACGCTAGCGTGAGGTTTACTACTTAGCGCAAGCATAATACGTCGACGTGAATTATCTAGGCCATATTTTTTGAGGGCATTATCAATATTTTGAACATATTGAGCATGGACCTGAGTAATCCAATAATATGGAAAATCTTCAAGAGTGAAAGATTCTGTTGTAGGTAAAAAACGCGCATACTTCTTTGTCATTGACTTTTCCCCATACCTTGGTGGATCGCATTTTATGAAACTTATTTTAATAGTGGAAAAATATAGTTTCACTAAGCAAGTTATATCAGGACTTTAAGTCATGAGCAAAATTTATATTGTTTGATTAACAAGGACAAAATATAAATTTTCCTCTTCTGATAAAACTTATTCCTTACCGTTTATTTGAACTTGGCTACTCGCTTGGTCGTAAAATGAACGATATTTGTTAGCATGAGAATCGTAGAAAAAAAAACTCGTTTTGAACGTGACATTTCTATCAAAATTTTTTGTCTACAAAGTCATAACTTAAAAAAATAAATCCATTCAACAAGTAAATATTTAAATTAATCATATGCTTAAATTATTTTTTGAAGATGAAAATTTACCATACATTTAACATGATTGATCAAATATTAGAGAAAATTAACTAATAAATGGATTTATATTATTGAATTTACTAAATTTTTAAATATTAATTTTACTGTTCAAAAGAATCATGATTTACGAATGTATTTTAATTAAGGAATTGTTTAATTGTTAATCTTTTGAATTGTATGTTAATTGTTATTTTTTGTTTATTTTAATATAGTGCGTTTTCAAATAACGATAGATAAATTCTTCTGGATTAATGATGAAAAAATTACTAATTACTTCTATGGTAGCTTTAACGATAGGGTTAAATGGCTGTGCAAGCATCATTACAGGTTCTTCACAAACACTTACTTTTACAAGTGTGCCTGAGTCAGCAACTATTGAGATTAAAAATCGTAATGGGGTAAAAGTCCATACGGGGCAAACACCTGCTACCGTTAGCTTAAAAAAAGGTGCCGGTTATTTTAAACCAGAAAGTTATCAAGTATCTTTCAGTAAACCTGGTTATCAAACTAAAACGGTAGAAGTTACAGGTACTCTTAGTGGCTGGTATTTAGGTAATATTATTTTTGGCGGTTTAATTGGGCTTTTAATTGTGGATCCAGCTACTGGAGCAATGTATAAGTTGGCACCAAAAGATATAAATACAGTATTAGAAGCTCAAAATTTAGTAGGAGAAGCTAAGCAAAAGCCCACGCTAACAGTGATGCTGGCTCAAGATATTCCTGAGCAAATGATGGCCCGTGCAGTACAAATTAATAAATAAAAAAATAGTAATAAAAAAGGGAGAATTTATATTCTCCCTTTTTTAAATTATGAGTTTGTTAATAATTTTTCTTCTTGATTCTTTTTAATGATGGCATAACTTACTCCCGTTACGATACTTCCAGCCGTAATTGCTGCAAGATACAACCACGCATGATTGATTGCATTCGGAATCAGTAGTACAAATACACCGCCGTGTGGAGTCACAAGCTCACAGTGAAATAACGCAACTAATGCACCAGTTACTGCACCACCTAAAATACACGTTGGAATAACACGCATTGGATCTTTTGCTGCAAATGGAATTGCACCTTCTGAAATAAAGCATAAACCAAGCACAAACGCAGCTTTACCTGCATCTTTTTCACCAGTACTAAATTTATTTCTAGCGAGGAAAGTTGCAATTGCCATCCCAATTGCAGGAACCATACCGCCTGCCATCGTGGCTGCCATTGGCATATAGGTATTGGTGGTAAGTAGTCCGACTGTAAAAGCATAAGCAGCTTTATTGATTGGTCCGCCCAAATCAATACACATCATACTTGCCAGAATAATTCCCATTAATACAGCATTTGTTGTGCCCATGTTGTTGAGGAAATCTTTCATTAACTCAAAAATATGTGCTACAGGTTGACCTACCACATAGAACATAATCAGTCCAACAGATAATGTTCCTAATAATGGAATAATCAAAATGGGTTTTAGAGACTCTAAGCTAGTTGGGAGCTTAACTTTTTTAGCAATAAATAACGCGATATAACCTGCAAGGAAACCAGAAACAATACCGCCTAAAAAACCTGCTTGTAACTGTGCTGCCAATAATCCCCCGATTAAACCTGGCGCAAGACCGGGGCGATCTGCAATGGAATATGCAATATAACCCGACAGCATGGGTACCATGAGGGTAAATGCTGCTGCGCCAATCTGTTTTAATATGGCTGGCAGACTACCAGCTTGTTCTGCTGCATTTAGGCCAAAACATAAAGAAAGTGCAATTAGCAAGCCACCCGCAACAACCATAGGTAGCATATAAGAAACGCCAGTTAATAAGTGTTTATATACACCAACTTTTTCAGTTTTATCCTTATTTTCCGTTGTTGCTTGCTGTTTACCTTGTTCTAAAACCTGAGCATTAGCAATTGCCTCAGCAAAAGCCTTGTCGGTTTGTTTTAAAGCAAAACCAGTGCTACATCTATAGACACGCTTACCTATAAAGCGGTCAGTGTTGACTTCAATGTCAGTAGCAAGAATAACAATATCGGCATCAGCAATCGCTTGAGGTGATAAAATATTCTTCGCACCTACAGAACCTTGAGTTTCTACATCGATTTGATACCCAAGTCTTTCTGCACCTTGTTGTAACGCTTCAGCTGCCATAAATGTATGGGCAACTCCAGTTGGGCAAGCAGTAATGGCAACAAAATGAGTTGCGGTATTTGAAGCTTGCTTAGGTTTTTGTTCCCACTCATTTGCTGGTTTTGAGTGTTCAAGTGCCGTTAAAAGTGCTTTGTCTGCATCATCTTTAATATCTTCAATAGAAACTAAAGATAAAGCGTTTTGACCAAAAATATTTAGATTTTTAGGTTGCTGTCCAATAATAATGACATGATCAAAATGATCGCTTGATTCAAACTCATCGAGTGAAATGACACTATGTTTATAGCCGTGTTGGGTTGCGACTAAAGCAAGTTTACGAGCCAAGATTAAAGCATTGACTTGCTGTTGCGGACTATTAGTGACAAATAATAAATGTTTAGCAGTTTGCATCAGATTCACTCAATGAATTGATAATAGTTTGTGCTTTTAATTGGTTTAGAACCTCAGAAGTAGGGATTCGAAAACCAATTTGTGTTACAGCATGGCTTGCAATGGCTGTCGCAGTTTTTAAGGTCTCTTCAGGAGGCATTTGGTTAACAAGTCCATGGATCATGCCGGCTAAGAGTGAATCACCAGCGCCTACTGTACTTTTTACGATAACTTTTGGTGCTTGAGCATGTAAGGGATGAGTGGCGTGTAACCAATTTACGCCATCTTCACCCATTGAGATAACCACATGCTCAATATTGGTTAAGCTATCAAAAAGTTTTCTTTGTTCAGCATAGCTTGTTGCAGGACGTTGATAACTTTCAACTAACTCATCGGTATTCGGTTTGATCATCCAAGGTTGACACTCAATTGCAGCAACCAATGCTTTACCACTGGTATCTAGGGCAACTTTCTTATTATTTTTTTTGATCAGTTGAATAAGTTGTTGTAACTCATCAATACTAAAACCTTGCGGGAGGCTACCAGCTATTGCAACAACCTCGACTTGTGGTAACAGAGCTTCAATCTTATTAAATAGCCTTTGTTTGTCTGTTTCAGAAACAAAGAAACCTTTGCCATTTAAATCTGTCATCCGCCCAGAATGCTCAGCAATTTTTATATTTTGACGTGTTTCACCATCAATATAAATAAACTCAGGTTGAAATTGAGCTTGTGCAAAATGTGTATCGAAAATTTGTCGATTATGCTCACCTAAAAAGCCGGTTACGATTACATCATGACCTAAGTCTTTTAATACTTGAGCAACATTAAGACCTTTGCCAGCCGCATGAATTTCTACCGACTCTTGTCGGTTCACTTCTCCTACTAATAACTCATTCAGTTGAATGGTTACATCAATTGCAGGGTTTAAAGTAATTGTTAAAATTTTAGCCATTACTATTCCCAATCTTATAAGTCTTGTTCAGATAGCTGGCGCACAGCAGGGGCGCTATCGCATATTAAAGCTTGTTGCGCAAGCTTGTGAGCATGGCTATAACTTAGTGTACGGATTTGAGCTTTTACTAAAGGAATGCTATTTGGGGACATACTCAGTTCGTCTACGCCTAATCCCATGAGAATAGGTACAGCTTTCGGGTCTGCTGCAAGCTCACCACAGATTCCTACCCATTTGCCATGTTTGTGGGCAGCTTTTACTGTTTGATCAATCAAATTAAGAATACTTGGATGTAATCCGTCTGCTTCCCCAGAGAGTATTGGATGGCCTCGGTCAATCGCTAAAGTATATTGGGTCAGGTCATTTGTGCCGATACTGAAAAAGTCGACTTCTTGTGCAAGAACCGGTGCAAGTAAAGCAGCAGACGGAACCTCAATCATAATACCAACTTGTAAATTGTCACATGGATGTTGGGCTCTTACTTCGTCAAGAATTGCTTTGGCTGCACGCCATTCTTCAACGCGTCCAATCATAGGGAACATAATGCGTAACGGACGATTATCAGATGCTTTTAGTAGAGCGGTTAATTGCTGTTTTAAAAGCTCAGGGCGTCTTAAAGTTAAACGAATTCCTCTTAACCCTAAGAATGGGTTTTCTTCTTCAGCAATTGGTAAGTAAGGTAAAGGCTTATCACCGCCTACATCTAATGTACGTACTACAAGCGGGCGACCTGCAAGTGCATCTAATACAACTCGGTAATCAGCCTCTTGAACAGCCTCATTAGGTGCACTGCTATGAGACATAAAAACAAGTTCGGTTCTAAGTAGGCCAATTGCTTCAGCACCACATTCTACTGCTTGTGCTGTCGCTTGAACTTTACCCAAATTGGCTGCAATTTCGATTTGGTGTTGATCTAAGGTAATTGCTGGCTCGTGGCTATGGCGTTCAGCTTCTTCACGAATTTGACGCTGTTGCTCACGCTCTTGCTTGGCTTGTTCGATTTGCGCTGCATCTGGATTTAAAACAAAAGTTCCAGTATCACCATTAATAAGTAAAGTGCTTTTCGGATCAATTTCTAGGACTTGTTCACCAGCACCCACAATAGCTGGAATGCCTAAAGCACGTGCGACAATTGCACTATGCGCACTTGCACCGCCTATAGCAGTTAGAATACCTGCGACTCGGTCTTTGTTGAGACGAGCGACATCACTTGGCCCCACGTCATGCATGATTAGAATATAAGGCTCTTTTGGCTCTTCAATAACCACTTCACCACATAATTGGGTTAAAACTCTGTCACCAATGTCACGTAGATCTGTTGCGCGTTCAGCGAGTAAACGATCTGTTAGAGCTTCCTGTGCTTTAGCTGCAGCTTCAATATGTTCATGCCACGCAGCTGGTGCTGATAAATTTTGATAAATTTTTTGATATACACCATTAATTAAATCAGGATCATCAAGCATTTCTAGGTGAGCTCGAAAGATTTGTTTAATTTCAGAGGCATCAGCTTTGGCTATGACTTGGTGAATATTGTTTTTTACTGCATGTAGGGCAATATCTAAATTTTCTTTCTCGACTTTTACGCCTGAACCCATACGTTCATATTGATAAACCTTTGGTTTAATCACATGGACAGGTCCAAAAGCTAAGCCACTTGATGCTGCAATTCCCGTATTGTTACCCAATGTCGTAGCATTTGATATTACCGTTTGAGCAGGGAGCTGGTCAGGTGTTTCACTGGTTACAGGTAGCGCTTCAATTTCTTCACCTAAGCCTTGCTGTACTGCCAAAATAACTTGATCTAAAGCCTCTACGGCATCGGTTTCTGGCTCAGCGATAAAACGTAGAGTTTGGCCACGCTTACAACCTAACGCTAAAAGACGAGTTAAACTTTTGGCAGAAACAAAGCTACCATCGTCTACTGCAACTTGGATGTCGCCTTGAAAGGTTTTTGTAAGATTGACAAGGTGTGTAGCTGGTCGGGCATGTAAGCCGTGTGCATTTGCCAGTACTACTGAACGTTGAGGCCAGTCCGGAACAACGTCAGCTCCAATAATTTTTGCAATTTCGTTTGGAGTTTGAGTTTTATCTAGCTCGGCAACTTGCTCAGGGTTAAATAAAATATCAATTAAACGATTAAATCTTTCATTATCGAGTTGGTCATTGGCTGCTATACAAACGAGGGTGTTCAGCTTTTTACCATTTAGCTCTAAAGCCTGTGATGGTTTAGTAATGCTAATAGCGGGTTGCTGAACAAAGTGATTGCTAGAAATGGACCAGATTTGATCTTGCAGTTGAATAGCTTGTTCTGGATCAAGTGAGCTTAGAAAACCACATTTTACAAAATTATGTTTTTTGAGTGTTTGAGAAGCTGCCCAAAATAAATCTTCGATATCTTGTGCGTCGATTTCGGTTTGAATAAGATTTTCATGAAGCGCTAAGGATAATGGCTGAGCTTGTAGTAATTCGATAATCTGCTCAGGTTTAGAAGCATTCTTTACTTGTTCGCTGACGTCATGCATTAATGCACGAGTAAGAATTTGCAAAACTTGCAAATGTTCATCAGATTTTGCTGCAATCACTACAGCTAAATAAATTTTATTTTCTCCATCCCAGATCACACCTTCGGGGAAATGGGCTAAGCGGATACCTGTTTTTAAAATATATTCACGTGATTGAGGAGTACCGTGAGGAATGGCAATGCCTTGGCCTAAATAAGTCGCGCTTTGTTGTTCACGATTGATGAGTCCCGTTATATATTCAGGCGTAACTAACCCATCTTTTTCTAATATATCTACTAGACACTTTAATGCATGTGTTTTATCAACAGCATGTTGATTCATATGAATATGTTGAGGCTCTAGTGCTAGCATAATTATCCTTGAACAATTTCTTTGGCTTTAGCTAAAACAGAAAAAAAGAAGCTGTTTGCATTAAACAAGTAAATATACCTGTTTTTTGACAACAGCTTCAGATGAATTACCTTAGCAGAACTTTAACGGTATATCGACGCATTTAAGTAAAAAGCTGCTCGTTTTTAATACAAAAAAACCTCTAAGCCGGATTACTGACTTAGAGGCGAAAATAAAAGCAGTGATTAATGTTTAATTTCTTGTTCTAAAATAGACCAGAGTTTTTGATGTGATTTTTTAAATAACAACATATGGCCAATTGATTTATAGCCTAAATCTTTTGGGCTAAGTTCAATCATTTTTTTATTTGCATTTGGATATAAACTTAATAATTCTTGTACGTTACGTTTGGTTGCAATCTCATCATCATCAGCCCAAATAGCCGTAATGGGACATTGAATATCTGAATGAAAATCATGAAAAATCGTCTTGCCTATGGCGTTTTTTACATATCCGGGACGGCTACAAAACTCTCGCCATTGTTGAGCAACTTTTTTAGGTAGGTTTTCTCCCATACCAATGAATTGAGTTGCTCCATAACCTTTAACAAGACTAGAAATAGGGAAGATAAGATTAAACATAACTGGCGCTAAAACCTTGGTTTTTCCTTTAAGGCCTTTAATATGTCCAGTTGAACCTGCAACCGTTATCACTTTTGCGACTTTATTATAGTTAGGTATGACTCCTAGTAGTTGTCCGCCAGCACTATGTCCAATAAGAATAACTTGATTTGCTTTCGTTTTTATTAATAAAGCATCAATTGCAGCAGGAATATCAAGTGTTCCCCAGTCGGTAATACTTGCGGTACTTTGTTTTAAAGCTCCATGTAGGGACTCGCCAATACCACGGAAGTCAAAACTCAATACATCATAGCCTTGTTGGCTTAACCACGTTGCGAAAGAGTGATAAAAGTTTTTAGTTATACCTGTTGCTGGACAAATCAGGATAGGGTATTCAGCTTTCTTTTCTTGAGCAGGATAAAATTGAGCTGCAAGCTGATAACCATCTTTACAGGTGATCCAAAAAGATTCAAAAGTCTTATCCATAGATTTAAAGTTAATTTGCTAATCATTTACCTTAATGTACATGAGTTCTGAAAAGGTACTTGATTAAAATGTGACTATAAAGTCAAGATTTATGTTATATAGCTCATCAAATTTTAATAAAACGAATAATGGAAATTATGGATTTATCGAAAGCTGTACAGCTGGCTATTGTCTTTAGTGGCGTCTTTTTATGGATAGGAATGTTAACTGGAGTATGGAAATATTGGCAAATACGCCGTTCCGAATTAAGCCGCGCACATTATTATGTAGATATTGCACATAGAAGCAGTTTGCTTTATGCAGCAGCTACACTTATTCTGGCTGTATTGAGCTATTTCACGATTTTAAATGAAGATATTGCTTTATGGTGTGTATTGGCAAATATACTGTTTTTTAGTTTCTCAATTTTAGTTTATATCATCCACGGATTTTTGCAGGATACGACCAATCAGTTTAAACAACCTCATAGGTTAGGGCATTTCAGTTTACCTACATGGTTGATGACGTTTATGATGTTTGCTTTAATTATTACTGAGCTATTAGCAACTGCTATTTTAGTGATGGGGACAATTTTATTGTTTTTAAGCAAATAAAAATGGATGATCGCTCATCCATTTTTAGAATTCTTATTTCTGTTGACTAAGTCGTCTTTTAGCTAATTTTCGCATTTTGTGGTCAACAAAGGCCCATACACAAAATACAAAAGAAACAACCATGGCATACATAAAGTATTCGGGTTTCAGATTCCCTTTAATCATACCTTGAAACAGTAAAGTCAGCATAAGAGCAAGCGTCGTTACTCCATAAACAACTGAATCTTTGCTGTTCAGAGTGTTAATGAAGACTTGTTTGTTGAAATGTAATGATAACATCTCCATCCCTCCTTGTGGTTGCGCTAAAACCGAATGTTTTAGTCAAGAATAAGTTTAATGTTGTACTTGTATTTTTAGCTTAATTCAATAGTCAATAGAAAATTTTTTGAACAGTTTTATAAAAACTTCTATGTTTATAAATGGTTAAGGTATTAAAAAAGTAAATATTAAACATTTTTGTATAAAATAATTACTTTTTTAGAAAAGAGAAATTATTTAAATGAAAAGTGTAATAATTTCTCTGTTCTTTAAATTTGCTTTAGCTACTTTGTTTTTTTAAAAAAACATCAATAGCGTGTTGAGCAATTTCAGCATCTTCAAAAGATTGAACACCTGAAATACCAATCGCGCCTAAAATCTGGCCTTCATAAATAATCGCTTTTCCGCCTTCTAGCATACCTTTAGCACTTGGCATACTCAAGAAACCAAGGCGACCATTTTGAAGAAGCTCTTCGTAAAATTTTGAAGGACGACCGCTCATTGATGAGCATTTAGCTTTTTCTAAGCAAAGATGTGTGGTGAGAGGAGAAGCGCCATCTAGACGTTTCATAAGTAATAAAGAGCTTGTTTCATCAACAATGGCTATACTGACTTTAAAGTTGTGTTCAATTGCATATTTCTGAGCTTCTTCCATTAAAAACTCAGCATCTGCTAATGTTAAATAATATTTACTTTTCATTTATGCTCTTCTTTCCTGAGTAAGCTAAAAATTATTTTAGTGTAATATTACAGTAAAAATTAATTATATCTATAGTCGAATTGTCACTAAATGCTGATGTTAGAAATAAAATGCCGGTTGGGTAAACGCAGCATTTTATTCGATATATAAAATCATGTTTGGGTAAAACTCGATTTCAAAAAAACATCAGATTAAATGCTTTTATGTTTAACTTTGTCGATAAGAGTAGTCACTACAAGAACAACTAAAGATGGGATCAACCATGCCAAGTTTTGTTCATTTAACGGTAAGTGTTGAAGGAAATTAGGGAGGTAATCACCAAAACCTGCAACCTTAAGCCCGTCAATAATTCCGAAAATTAAAGCAATGCTTGTTACTGAACCGACAATAAAAGATGGTTTATGCCAAAATTTCCAGAAGAAACTGAGCATAATAACTACAATTGCAGGTGGATAAATTGCACTTAAAACTGGTACTGATACGGCAATTAGCTTAGTCAATCCAAGGTTGGAAATAATGAAAGAAAAACCAACTAAGATGAAAACTAAAAGCTTATATGGCAACTTAGTAAGTTGAGCGAAATATTCAGCACATGCACAAGTTAAACCAATTGCAGTAACCATACATGCTAAGAAAATGAGACCTGTTAAGAAGAGTGAACCCATATTCCCAAAAGCATGTTGAACATATGCATGTAGGATTACAGCACCATTTGCTGCATTAGGAGCGACTTCATGGCTACCCAAACCTAATTTAAACAAGCTTAAGTAAACTAAAGTGAGTCCTACACCAGAAATAAGGCTGGCAATAATTGCATACTTGGTCACTAGTTTGTTATCAGTAACACCACGCGAATAGATCGCTTGAATAATGACGATACCAAATACTAGGGCACCTAAAGTATCCATGGTGAGATAACCATTTACGAAACCTTCTGAAACAGGAGAGTTAACGTAATGATTAATTGGAGCAGGAACATAACCCGCAGGAATCATAACCGCTGCAATACCTAAAATTGCTAAAGCGATAATTTTCAGAGGAGCTAGAACATGTCCAACTGTGTCTAAAAGCTTGTTCGGATATAAAGAAACGACAGTTACAAATGCGAAGTAAATTGCACTGTAAATTAAAAGGCTACTGCTAGACGTTCCAAAATAAGATGAGAAACCAATTTCATAAGAAACTGTTGCGGTGCGTGGTGTAGCAAATAAAGGGCCAACTGATAGATAACAAACTACAGTTAAGATCAGACTTGCGATACGACCTAGCGGTGAACTAATAATTTCGATGGAACCCTGCATACGAGAGAGGGCCATAATGGTAATTACAGGTAAGCCAACGGCAGTAATCAAAAAACCTATGGCAGCTAGCCATACATGATCACCAGCTTGTTGAGCGACAATGGGAGGAAAGATAATATTACCAGCCCCAATAAAGAGGGCAAAGGTCATAAAACCTAAGGCAATAATATCTCCGGTACGAAGCTGTTGCATAAATTAAATTTAACAAAAAAGAAAGAATTTTAGAGCAAAAGAGATCATGATCAAGCGCTATTTTATGTGAAAAAGCTTTTTTTTAGGCCGTATCAATCATCCAGAGATATTAAAAATATCAACTGGTTAAGTTATCTACTTGAAAACTCATTGAAAGAAATAAAGAAAACATTTTTTAGGTCT
Source organism: Acinetobacter sp. OYA S30 (assembly GCF_033599315.1). Taxonomy (NCBI): domain Bacteria; kingdom Pseudomonadati; phylum Pseudomonadota; class Gammaproteobacteria; order Moraxellales; family Moraxellaceae; genus Acinetobacter; species Acinetobacter sp. OYA S30. The sequence goes on along the minus strand of NZ_JAWVAV010000006.1, from coordinate 50,823 downwards.
GACTTTTTAAAGAAATTGTGTAAAAATGAAAATATAAATTTCTATTATGAATGTTGAATATTTGGACATTAAAAGCTTTCCGCCTATCCTATATCCATTCTAAAATATTCTAAATTAACTAACATTTTTGTAGGCGTGGTAAAAGCAGTGCCTACGAGGATAAAATTGAATGAGAGCTTCTACTGTTACAATTAAAACTGAACAAGATCTAGAAAAATTAAGAGTTTCTGGGCGTTTGGCTGCACAAGTTTTAGAAATGATAGGGGAGTATGTCAAGCCAGGTGTAACAACTGAATATTTAGACAATATTTGTAATGATTACATCGTAAATACTTTAAAAGTTATACCGGCTAATGTGGGTTATCATGGATTCACAAAAACAATATGTACTTCAGTCAATGAAGTGGTATGTCACGGTATCCCTTCTCAAAATAAAATTTTAAAAGATGGCGATATTATTAATATTGATGTAGCAATTATTAAAGACGGCTATTTTGGTGATACGAGCCGTATGTATTATGTCGGTAACGTAAATCCACATGCTAAAAAATTAGTTGAAACTACTTATGAAGCAATGGTCGCAGGTATACATGCAGTTAAACCAGGGGCGACTTTAGGGGATATTGGTTACGCTATTCAATCGGTCGCTCATCGCGAAGGATATAGCATTGTTCGTGAATATTGCGGGCATGGCATTGGTAAAGTTTATCATGAACAACCTAATATTCTGCATTATGGACAACGCGGCCAAGGTCTTGTTTTGAAAAAAGGGATGGTCTTTACAATTGAACCTATGGTTAATGCAGGCAAACCTCAGGTAAAAGAGTTAAATGACGGCTGGACCGTAATTACCCAAGATCATTCATTATCTGCTCAATGGGAACACATGGTTGCTGTTACAGATACAGGGTTTGAATTATTAACGCCGTGGCCCGAAGGTGTGGGAAATTATCCAGAAATTTAATATGCATAAAAAAAGTTCGATAATCTATCGAACTTTTTTTATGCGGCTTTGATTTATGGATGTTCTGAAAGATGTTCTACCAAATAATCAATAAATACACGTACAGCTGGCAGTAAACCTCTTCGTGACGGATAAACAGCATGGAATATACCGTGGGCTGCTTTCCAATCTGGCAAGATTTGTACAAGTTGACCTGATTTTACAAAATCCTCAGCTGCTGTGTCAGGTAATAAGGCAATACCACAATTTTGACTTGCAAGTTGGGCAAGCATATAAATATTTGTTCCCATGATAGTTGGGCTAACTTTCACTTTCTTCAGTTGGTTGTCTGGGCCATGCAATATAAATTGTTGATCTAAATGCTCTTCAGACAAGCTTAAAATACGATGATCACTTAACTCATCAGGTGACTTAATATTACCAAACTCATTTAAATAAGCTTGGCTTGCAAAGAGACTTTGTTCTATTAGCGCAAACTGTCTTAGTACCAGACTAGGGTCATCATCTAGTTTAGATCTGACCCGTAGAGCAATATCAATTCCTTCATTAATTACATCAACGCGTCGATTACTTACAATAAGTTGTAAACGAATTTCAGGATATTTTTTTAAAAATGCCGGTAAAATTTTGGGTAGCTGGTTTTGTGCTATATCGACAGGAACGCTTACTTTGACTACACCCCTAGGTTGAATACTTAAGTGATCAACTAAATCATGAGCTGCTTGTGCGGCATTCATCATGACTTGGGCGTGTCTATAAATATCCATACCAATATCGGTAACTGCAAAATGACGAGAACTGCGCTGAATTAAGCGAACCCCTAAATTTTCCTCTAAGTTATAAACACGACGACTTAATTTTGATTTTGGAATATCCGTAACACGTTCGGCGGCACTAAATCCACCATGCTCAACAACAAGGGCAAAACAATAAAAATCATCAAGATCTGTGAGCATTAAAATATCCTATTTATGCAACACTAAAGATTTTACATTATTACTTTTGCAACGATAAAGTTTGATTTTAATTTTTTGTAAAAAGCTTATTAATAAACCTTAAAACAGATAGTCAGATGATTTGAAATTTCATTGTAATTACATTTAAATTATTTTGTAATTTAATTTCTTAAATTAATAGACAAATATGGCGCTTATAAGCTAATTCTCCTAAAATATATTTTTCTCGATTTTTTAAATAATATGTCTTACCAGTTAGTTGAATTAGAGAACGCAACCGCTAATATTATTTGCCCGATTTGTAAGCTTGCCGTTATTGATTGGACACAAGAGCAATATGTTCAACCTTGTGAACATACAGTATTTATTGCAATGGACTTAGGATTTGAGTTTGTTGCTGACCGTTTTGAAGAAGTTATGAATCAAAACGTAGATGAGTTACATGAAGATCCGAACATAAATATTTTTGATGCGATAACTACTACACCATATAAAAATTTAACTATTTTAAAAGCAGATCTTGGTGTAGATGGGCTATTTCGTTATGTCGGTATAAGTGATTGTTAAATTTATAAGTATAAAAAAGCCAATCTTTCGATTGGCTTTTTTATTATTAAGCTTCTGGAGCTGCGCTGTATTGTTCGATTAATGGTTTTAATTCGCCATTTTGGAACATTTCAAGCATGATATCGCTACCACCAATAAGCTCGCCGTTTACCCATAATTGTGGGAAAGTAGGCCAGTTTGCAATTTTTGGTAAAGTTGCACGAATATCAGGGTTTTCTAAGATGTTCACATATGCAAATGGACGACCAATTTGACTGAGCGCCTCTACTGCACGTGCAGAGAAACCACATTGTGGAAACTGTGGAGTGCCTTTCATGTAAAGTAAAACGGGATGCTTCGCAATTTGATCGCGAATTAACGCTTCAGTATCACGTGCTTGTTCAGTCATAAATAGATCCTCAACTAATCTTGCAGCATTATAGGGGGTGTTCACATCGCTTTGCAAACCGCCTTGTTGCTTAAAGTTGCACAGAATATTCAATATTTTATTGTATAAACCGAAGCGATAGCAAAAAGCAGACGAAATTTTAGATAAATGAATGATGAGACTTTTCATCAGTGCAAGTTTTTGTTTATATAAACCCTTCTTAAAACCTCATACAGACAGAGTTCGTGATGACTGATATTACCCTAGCTCCAGTACAACCTGATCAACCAACACATTTAATGGCTACTTATGGTCGCCAAGCGATCAGTTTTGTTCGAGGCCGAGGGGCGTATCTTTATACACAAGATGGTACAGAATATTTAGATGCACTCACTGGTATTGCTGTATGTGGTTTAGGGCACGCTCATCCAGCTATTGCAGAAGCCATTGCAGAGCAAGCTGCTACACTTGTGCATACGAGTAATTTGTTTGAAATTCCTTGGCAAACTGCGGCTGCTCAAAAGCTTGCTGAAGTTTCAGGTATGGAGGAAATTTTCTTTTCAAACAGCGGTGCCGAGTCAAATGAAGGAGCAATTAAAATTGCTCGTAAATTTGGTACTCAACAAGGTATAAGCTTGCCAAAGATTATTGTTGCTGAGCAGTCATTTCATGGTCGTACTTTAGCGACCCTGTCAGCAACTGGTAACAAGAAAGTACAAGACGGTTTTGCACCTTTAGTGGAAGGTTTTATTCGAGTGCCATTTGGTGATATTGAAGCCATCCAAGAGGCTGCCTTACAGCATCCAGATATCGTTGCTATTTTAATTGAACCAATTCAAGGTGAAGGTGGTATTAATACTGCACCACAAGGATTTAGCTATTTAGAAGAAGTTCGCCAAATTTGTAACCAGCATAACTGGTTAATGATGCTAGATGAAATCCAAACTGGTAATGGCCGTACTGGTAAATACTTTGCGTATCAACATACGAATATTATTCCGGATGTTTTGACCACAGCAAAAGGTTTGGGTAATGGTTTTCCGGTGGGTGCTGTAATGACTCAAGGTAAAGCAGTAGGCTTGTTAGGACCTGGCAGTCATGGTTCTACTTATGGTGGTACAGTATTGGGTTCTCGTGTGGTTTACACGGTAATTGATACGATCCAGAAGGAAAATGCAGTAGAGAATGCAGCAGTAGTGGGTAATTATATTGTTGACCAATTACGTGCTCAATTGTCGGATAAGAATGTGCAAGTACGTGGTTTCGGTATGATGATTGGTATCCAATTACCTAAAGATTGTGCTGAGCTCGTTGCGATTGCTCGTGATGAATACAAACTTATTATTAACGTTACGGCAGGTTCGGTGGTTCGTTTATTACCGCCAATTAACATGACACAAGCTCAAGCTGATATTTTGCTAGAGCGTTTAGTCGCATTAATTACGAATTATCTTTAAGTTTAAAAACAATAAAAATGGGCGTTAATCGCCCATTTTTATTTTTTGTATTTAGCCTGAAATATATTGTTTTAATTGTTCAATCAAAACTTTCTGGTCTTCCATTGCGGCTTTAACCAAGTCACCAATTGAAATGAAACCAACCAATTTTCCATTATCTAATACAGGTAAGTGACGTAAATGACGATCGGTCATGAGCTGTAAACATTCTTCAACAGTATTATTTAAACCTACCGTAATCACTTTTGCTGTCATAATTTCAGCAACTGTAGTGCTATAAGATGAGCGCTCCATAAGCGTTACTTTTCGTGTGTAATCGCGTTCAGATAATATTCCAACAACTTGTTCACCTTCTGCTACGACTAAAGCACCAATACCTTTTTCAGCCATAATCGTAATTGCTTCGAGGACAGTTGCTTCGGGTGAAATTGTAAAAATGGCTTGTTCAGATTTGTTCTTAATTACTTGTGCAACGATAGTCATTTCTTCTGTCCTGTTGTTTTATCATTTTGATTTAAATTAGCTCGATTTTTGAAAAATGCAAAGACTTGCTAGTCATTCAAATATAAGTTTTATGCTTAAGCGTTCAAAAAGCACGCTATCTTGGGTAGCTCAAAGAAACTTTAAGCTACCTGCCATTTGGGATGATTAAAAAAGAAATGATGCATTTGCTGTGTAGATAACTTCAACTTGCGATGAGATGAGTTAAATAAAGCAGGAGTGACTTTTAACCGTGTTAAAGTAGGTAATAAAGATTCATGGAAGTCTTTTGGGGTAATTTTTCTTGGCTTGTAATTGGGCCAGTGAGTTTTGGCGTATCGATGTGCTTGTACTCCATTTAGCCAGAACGGAAAAATAAAATCTTCCTGATCTGATTTAATGGCCCAGCCTTCATCAAATAGTCCCCACAGAACCCCGCAGTACATCATGGTTCTTAAAATATAAATCTTGATCATCAAGTCTTTAGAAACCGGTTGTAGATTACTTAAACTGTTCATTTTAAATTTAAAGGTTTTCAACTTGTCCTGCTTATTATAAGAGAACCACATGACATTTCAGTTTAAACAGGTGTCAAATCGTAAACAAATATTGATGAGTAGAAATATCTATACAAATAAATGCTGGATAAGGGGTACTTTCTAAGTCACGACTGAAGTGGCGAAGTAAAGCTTTAGGCAAATAGGTAATTTTGGTTTTGTATAGGTATAAAAAAACGCCACCTGAGCAAGACAAAGCGGCTAAAGCTTTGGCGAAGCGCAAGATGAACATAGTTATGGTTAATTTATATTGAATTTTTTACAGACATAAAAAAACGCCACCTGAGCAAGACAAAGCGGCTAAAGCTTTGGTGAAGCGCAAGATAAATATAGTTATGGTTAATTTATATTGAACTTTTTATAGGTATAAAAAAAACGCCACCTAAGTGACGTTTCTTTATGCTTGCATCGTGGCTAGTTTCTGCCAGTATTGTGCTTTCATGGAATCACGTTCAACACGGAAGCCTTGGTAATATAGTTCTGCTAAGAACAAAGCAGCTTTACCGTGACCAGCACGAGCAACTTCTTCTAACTGTGCAACTGCATCTTGGAAATTCATTTGAGATTGAATTGTGTTAACCGCAGTTGCGTATACATGTTCTAAATCATGATGAGAGATACGTTGAATCATATAAAACTCCTTATTGTAATTATGATTACTTTTTCTAAAGGCCACTGCCTTTGAACTAATTTAACTTAGAATTGTTAAACTAATATTACAAATTAATGGATTTGTCAACTATTGAGAAGCATCAATTAGTTCACTATTAGGATACATGATTAAACATTATTCACAAATAATTTTGAGTAAAATCAATATGAGAATAAAAGACAAGGAGAATAACTATGACAAATACTATTGATGGCTTTGTTTTTGATAATCCTCCTAAAGAGGAGCAAATCATAGAACTTGCCCATTACCATCGTAAATTATTAGACGAAGCAATTTTCCATCAAGAAATACATTTAGGGGATTATTGTTTAGCACAAAGGAAACGGGTTTTCGACTATGCTCGTCAATTAGACCCTAATCAAAAAGCTTGGTTCTATCAAGTTTATGATGGTGAACTTAGAAAAATTGCAGATGAAGATGAATTGCACCCAGCAGATGCAGAAGAAGGTTTAAGTATTTTTGCTATGCTATTAGTATTAGTTATTATTGCTGCAATTTTATACTTCTCTGTAATTCGTTCCTTAATGGGCTAGCAATTGTCATCCAGTAAGGTTAAAGAATAATAGCCTTACTGGATTTTGACCTTGTGCTGAAGTGCATTGAACCCTACACTACATTCATTAGAGGTAGGTCATGCTCACATTCAAAGAAAATTTTCTTAAATTAAAGTCTGAGTTAAAGGCAGATCAATGTTTTAATCTGGTTGTGATTATTATCATTGGCTGTATTTTTATGCTGTCTTATTTGGCATTACTACGTCCTGTGAATTCAGAACAATATCAACGAATTGTGCAACTTTCTCGACAGGCTACTTATCCAAGAACTCAAGATATGGCCGAGTTGATTATGGCTCAATCAGAAATTCATAGAGCAGAGTATTTAAAGTTAATGCATGCTTATCAGTTTGAACATGATCACATCAAGCAATATCCTGCATTAGCGCAAGAAGATACTCAATAAGTATTGTCTTTATTTCAAAAAGGTTTTGCACGCTATTGAAGCAGGCAAAAATTTGAATTTATGCTAAACTTTCCGTTTTTTAACACGCTGCTTTTCAAGGAATCGGCATGCAACAACAATCGAATATGCAAAATAAATTCTTGATAGATGCTGAGATCGGGGATGACGATGTCACATTGCCTAATTTACCTGCTATCGATGTTCCTATCGTTGAGTCACCTGTTAAGCAAGAAGTAAAAGCTGAAGAAGTGGTCGAGGCTGCACCTTCTACAGAACCTGAGCAACCAAAATCTGGTTTCTTTGGACGAATGAAAGAAGGCTTGAGCAAAACTCGTCGTAATTTCACCGATGGTATGGTTAATATCTTAATTGGTGGGAAAGAAATTGATGATGAGTTGCTTGAAGAAGTCGAAGAGCAATTATTAGTTGCAGATATTGGTGTTGATGCAACAAAAACGATTATTACCAACTTAACTGAACGTACTGCTCGTGGTGATTTGATCTATTCACATTCACTTTATAAAGCCTTGCAAGAAGAGTTAGTTGCTTTGCTTGCTCCACGTGTGAAGCCTTTGCATATTGACCCTAATAAATCACCTTATGTGATTTTAATGGTTGGGGTAAATGGTGTTGGAAAAACAACAACAATTGGTAAATTAGCGAAGCGTTTACAAGGTGAAGGCAAAAAAGTGATGTTGGCGGCAGGTGATACATTCCGTGCTGCTGCTACTGAACAATTGCAAATCTGGGGTGAGCGTAACGATATTGCTGTAGTTGCTCAAGGTCATGGTGCCGATAGTGCATCGGTTATTTTTGATGCTTTTGAAAGTGCGCGAGCTAAAGGTATTGATGTACTGATTGCAGATACTGCGGGCCGTTTGCATAACAAAAGTAATTTGATGGAAGAGCTTAAGAAAGTTAAGCGTGTTATGCAAAAAATTGATGCAACAGCGCCTCATGAAATTATGTTGGTTGTAGATGCGGGTACTGGACAAAATGCAATCAACCAAGTACAAGAATTTGATCAGGCTGTCGGTTTAACAGGTATTACCATTACTAAGTTGGATGGTACAGCAAAAGGTGGAGTATTATTTAATATTGCTAGTCGTACTCATGTGCCAATTCGTTTCATTGGTGTGGGTGAAAAAATTGATGATTTAAGACCATTCTCGGCGAAATCGTTTGTTGCAGCACTATTTGAAACTGAAAAATAATTTTTAGCCAGAATTTAAAAAAAACCTCACAAAATAGTGAGGTTTTTTTATATCCATATCTTTTTTATTGTTGCGAAAATAAAACGAACTGTCATATTTTTAATGCTGATTATAAGAAATGAGTTCCATAGACTATATTCATTCCCAAACAACGGCCCATGGTCAATTAAATAGGTAGGAAATAAAAAATGTCTACTTTCTTAGATAAAATTAAAAACCGTCGTACTATTTATGCAATTGGTAAAAATGTTGCATTAGATCGCACAAAAATTGAAGAAACTATTCGTGAAGCGGTTAAACATAGCCCATCAGCGTTCAACTCTCAATCTTCACGTGTTGTTACTCTTTATGGTGAATCACATGCTAAATTTTGGAATTTAGTTCGTGAAGCATTACGTAAAATTGTTCCTGCAGATGCCTTTGCTGGTACAAATGCAAAGATTGATAGCTTCGTTGCTGGTGTTGGTACAGTACTATTTTATGAAGATCAAGCTGTTGTTAAAAGCTTGCAAGAGCAATTTGAATTATATGCAGACAACTTCCCAGTTTGGTCTGAACATTCAAGTGCAATTGCTCAGTTTGCGACTTGGACTGCGCTTTCAGAACTTGGTTTAGGTGCATCATTACAGCATTATAACCCGATTGTTGATGCTGATGCTGCTGAAGCATTTGATGTTCCAGCAACTTGGAAATTACGTGCTCAACTTGTATTTGGTTCTGTTGAAGCACCAGCTGGTGAAAAAGCATTTATTAGCGATGAAGATCGTTTTAAAACATTCAACTAAATTGAGTGGATGAAAAGAGTACCTAGAGGGTACTCTTTTTTTATGCTTTTAAAATTAGTTAGAAATTAATGATCAATAAAATAGGTGTTTATTAGAATTCAAAAAAATATTTTAAAAGCTTGAGCGGCGGCTTTGTAAACAGAAGGTTGTCATAAAATCGTCATAATCATATTGCATATTGCTCATGTTTTTACAAACTATTAAATATTACAGAGACGTGAACAGATGACTTTAAGATTAAGTGTCGCTGCGATGGGTTTATTACTCAGCGGTTCAGTATTTTCAGCAGTTACAATTACAGCGCCAGAGGAAATCGTAATCCTTGCGGTGAATGGTCAGGAAGTCAACTCTGGATTATTCCGTTCTTCTAAAAATAATTATAAAGTCGATGCTGGTGAGACAAGCCTAAGTGTACGTTATCAAGAATATTTTGAGCATTTAAGTGGCGAACACGATATTGTTAAGTCAGGAGTGGTTACCATTCAAACTCCAGCGCTTAAAGATGGTCAAACTTATAAGCTTGCAATGGTAGATGCTCCAAAACAATTTGAACAAGCCAAAAAATATGCTGAGCAACCTACAGTGGCTTTATATAATTCAAATAATGAGTTAATTGTTCAACAAACTGGTGCCAATAATGAGGCAAGGCCGTGGTTTGCATCGGGATTGCTAGGGAAAGTTACTGATTTCACGACTAAATCATCTAAACAACAACCTGACGCTGTGTATGCAGCTGCAAAACCTACCACGACTCAAGCTAATGCACCTGTTGCAACAACTATGCCTCCTACTGGTGTAGCACAAACTAATGATCAGCGTTTGGCAGAAATTTGGAAAAAATCTTCTAAAGCAGAGCGTCAAAAGTTTATGGCTTGGTTAGCTGAGCAGTCGAATTAATTGCTATTCAAAATAAAGCCGATTTAATATCGGCTTTATTTTTAGAATATTTTAAATAGCCTAAGTATATTTATGATCAAATTAAATTTCTGTTTAGCAGAATTTAGTGACATCCCAACACTAGTAGAGTTGATTAATCAGTCATATAGAGAACAACAAGGTAGAAGCTGGACTACTGAAGTTGAATATGTAAAAGGGCAACGTATTAATAAAGAGCAATTGAAACATCAATTAGAATTACCTAATTCAGTATTATTAATTGGAGAAATAGATTCTTCAAAAGTTGTTACATGTATTGGTCTTACATTTCAAAGTAATACAGTTGAGATAGGAACATTTTGTACAGATCCGCATGTTCAGAATATGAAAATAGGACGTTCTGTTTTGGAGTATGCTGAACAATTTGCTTTACACAAAGTACCTGAATTGGACAGCGCAATTATGTATGTTTTAAATGTGCGTTCAGAGTTAATTGCTTATTATGAAAGACGCGGATATATAAAAACAGGTAATCATGAACCATATCCGCTTGACGCAAATGTTGGATTACCACTTATACCAATTAAACTAATCGAAATGAAAAAGGACCTCAAATGAGGTCCTTTTTGTTTAGGTTAGAAACCAGATGTAATAGCCTAAAAGCATGAGAGGCCAAGCTATCCATGGACTAAACAACCATTTCCATAACCAGAAGTGCGGCACAAAACCCACCCCATAAATGAAGCCTCCGGAAATACCCACCATCACCAGCATAAGCTGGCTATGATTGTAGTGTCCGTTTGCATCTAACATGAGGGAAGGATGCACCAGTAAAATTACAGCAAGCGGCAATGCCAACAGAAATGAAATGGCCATTGCGAATGCTTGAGCTTTTCGTTGATTTGATGCTGTCATTGCGGTTGCCATGATTTATTCCTCATCTAAATTTTGATGATGTTCGATATAAAGAGCGCTCAATACACCCGCGAAACATGCCATCAAAATTCCAAGAATCCATGCGAAATACCACATTTGCTTCTCCTTATTAGTACAGGCTATGCGAGTTTGACTCGACATGTTTATTAGTAATAACGCCCCACATTTTGTAATATGACCAACTGGTGTAGATCAAAATGATCGGAACGAATATGCATGCAGCAACAGTCATAACCCCTAAAGTACGATGACTTGATACGGCATCCCACATTGTTAAGCTAGAGTTTGGATTAACACTCGATGGCAATAAAAATGGGAAGAGTGCAAAACCGGCAGTTAAAATCGCACCTACAATCATTAAGCTTGTGCCAGCAAAACTTAAACCCGCTTTGGCTTTTGATGCTGTAAAGAAGGCAATAATTGCCCCTAAAATTGCCAGTACAGGAGCTACTTTTGTAATCGGATAGCTGCTGTAGTTATTCATCCAGCCTGGGTTGTTGTTTGTGACTACTTCTTTGGCTAAAGGGTTAAGTGCTGCGTTTGGATCAACTGCAGCAGCATAGCTATAACCAGGGACTTGACCGAAGTACAACCATGCCCCAATTACAAGGAAACAAACTAAAAATATGGCTGCCATAATTTGAGTTGCTTTAGCAGAGCGTTGTTTCAAGGCACCGTCTGTGCGTAGCATAAGCCAAGCGCCGCCATGAGCACACAACATAGAAAGGCTGACAATACCGCAAATTAAAGCAAATGGGTTAAGAAGAGCAAAGAAGCTACCTGAATATTCCGAGCGTAATGTACTGTCTAAACTAAAAGGAATACCTAAGAATAAATTACCAAAGGCAACACCAAAAACAAGCGCTGGTACGGCACCACCAATACAAAGTCCCCAGTCCCAAGAGTTGCGCCATTGGGTATTTTCAAGTTTAGAACGATAGTCAAAACCTACAGGACGTAAGAACAGGGCAAATAGCACAAGTAATAAGGCCCAATACATTCCGGAAAATGCGACCGAGTATACCATTGGCCAAGCTGCAAATAGCGCGCCACCAGCAGTGATAAACCAGACCTGATTACCATCCCAGTGGGGTGCGATCGTATTAATAGCAGCACGGCGTTCGTTATCAGTTTTACCAACAAAAGGCATGAGTGCCATTGAGCCCATATCAAAACCATCGGTTAGGGCAAATCCAATGAGTAGGACTCCAACTAACACCCACCATATGATTTTTAGGAGTTCATATTCAATCATGATAAAGCCTCCCCATTAACAGCTGCTTTTGGCTCTTGTTTTTCAAAATGGTATTTACCAGTGTGAAGTGAGCTTGGACCTAAGCGAGCAAACTTAATCATTAAGTACATTTCAATAATCAAAAGTACGGTATAGAACGCTGCTAGCGCGAGAATTGAGCCCCACACATCACCTGTACTTAAACTTGAAGCTGATAAGTGCGTAGGTAAAATTTCACCAATAGACCACGGCTGACGGCCGCCCTCTGCTACATACCAACCGGTTTGTGCAGCAATCCATGGAAGTGGTAGGGCAAATAATGCATATTTAAGTAGCCAAGGTTTATTCTCAGCATTTCTTTTCGCTACTGCCCAAGTTGCTAAAATGAAAAGAAGTAGCATTAAGAAGCCAGAAGCAACCATTGCACGGAAAGAGAAAAACAGAGCTGTAACATTCGGAATAGTATCTTTTACCGCTGCTTGAATGTGCTGCTCGCTTGCATCGACTACATTCGGAGCATATTTCTTAAGAAGTAGACCATAGCCTAAGTCTTTTTGATTTTTCTCAAATGAAGCTAATAACTCTGGTGAGCGATCACCAGCACGTAATTTTTCAAGCTCAGCATAAGCAAGCATACCGTTACGAATACGAACTTCGTGCTGTTGCATTAAGTCTTTCAAACCAGTGACTTCTTTGGTAGTTGAACGAGTGGCGATGAGGCCTAATGCGTATGGAATTTTAACTGCATAATCTGTTCGCATTTCTTCATGGTTTGGTACACCAAACAAAGTAAACGGAGCAGGAGCAGGATGAGTATCCCATTCGGCTTCAATTGCAGCGAGTTTAGTTTTTTGAACATCACCTAGTTCATAACCCGACTCGTCACCGAGTAAAATTACAGAAAGTGTAGAAGCAAGGCCAAAAATGGCAGCAATTGCAAATGAACGACGTGCGAAAGGAAGGTCACGTTTTTTGAGTAGATAGTAACTTGAAATGGCGAGTACGAAAATCGCACCTGTTACATATCCGGCGGAAACAGTATGTACAAATTTAACCTGTGCAACCGGGTTGAAAATAAGTGCACCGAAATCAACAAGCTCCATACGCATGGTTTCGAAGTTAAATGCTGCACCTACAGGGTTTTGCATCCAGCCATTCGCAACTAAAATCCAGAGCGCTGACATGTTAGAACCTAGGGCAACTAACCAAGTTACTCCTAGATGTTGAACTTTACTTAAGCGGTCCCATCCAAAAAAGAATAGACCGATAAATGTAGACTCAAGGAAGAATGCCATTAAGCCTTCAATTGCTAATGGCGCACCGAAAATATCACCTACATAATGAGAGTAATATGCCCAGTTTGTTCCGAACTGGAACTCCATGGTTAAGCCTGTAGTTACGCCTAAGGCAAAGTTAATACCAAATAGTTTTCCCCAAAACTTAGTCATATCCTTGTAAATCTCTTTACCAGATATAACGTAAGTGGTTTCCATAATAGCCAGAATAAACGCAAGGCCTAGGGTCAAAGGTACGAAAAGAAAGTGATACATTGCGGTCATGGCAAATTGGAACCGCGAAAGATCAACCACGCTTTCAGAAATCATCAACGTGTCTCCTTAATGTGGGAAGAGTTATCGCCTGCAATATGCTCGGCGACCTGATTGTCAAAATTTTTGGGGATAGTGGGAGCGTCAAACCAAATATGTTTGATTGTTAAGAGAAGCGCGACTTTAATTATTAGAATAATTGCGATTTCTCTAATTAATCGGGAGTTAAAATCTAGATTTTTAAGGCTCATAAAATAAACCTCGATACATATTAATTTCATTATTAATCAAAATATATTAAAAATAAACAATAAATATATTTTAAATAAAAACTTAATTATTTTTTTAATAAAAATCATATGTTTAATAATTTAAATAATTATTAATGAAATATCTGACTAAAATGGTTTGAATTAATTATTAAATCCAACTAAAACACTTGTAAATAAATATATTAAGTTGATTAAAATAGTTTGATTTATATTTAATTCTGATCAAAAAGGTTGGGTATAATAAAATATTTGTTTTATTTCTAACTAAAATGGTTGGTTTATTATTTAATTAAAATAACAGTAAAATAAAGGCAATAATTAAACCTTTTAAAAAGCAATTAAAGACGAGAAGAATTATTAATAATTAATCAGGCGCGAAAAGGTCATTCGAAACAGAAATTTTCTTGGCAACATAATGGCTTTTATGCACTTTGATAAGAATGACTTGTGAATATAGTTCTAACTCACCATACTCAGGTTCAACCTGGACATAGTGCAGTTGTCCAAACTCATCACGTACACGAGCTTGTGCTGAAAAACCAGGTCTTGCACTACCACTGGAAATAGTTGCTAGACGCCCTAAAAGGTTATAGTTGGTATGTGTAAGCTTGGGTTTAATGACTTGATCAAGGCAGTGAATCATAAATACGGTAAAGAAAATCGCGATGACCAGTGCAGGGATGATTAAGTAAAACGGCGTGATAAAGTAATGCTGTATAGCAAAGAAAGAAAGCTGTAAAAAATAACCGGCAAAACTGAAATTGATGAGTAAAAAAACAAAAATTAGAGCTTTAGAAAATTTAACATTGAGCAAAGGGGAATTGGTAAGCCAAACTGGCGCAATTTTTTTTAATAGCTGGCTTGGTCGTAAACCAACATACATACCAATAGTTTCTACCACGCTGAGCAATATCAAAGCCACCACACTTAAATGAAATGGCATAAGATAATAATTAAAAAAGAAATCAGCCATGGTAGAAACTCTAATGTTGATGATCTCAGTCTACGATATAAATACCGCCATCTGAATGCACCTTAATCTCAACTTTATTTAGAAACTCACCTAAACAAGGACCTGAAATACATTCACCAGTCTCCACGTTAAATAAAGCACCGTGGGTTGAGCATTGGATATATTCTTGGTCTTGATCTAGAAATTGGTTTTCTAGATATTCAAGTTCGGTTTGCAAATGTGGGCATAAATTCTGATAGGCGTAGAAAGAGCCATCACGCTGTGTAATGAAAATAGTAGTTCCTTGTAAAGTGTCAAAAGCTCTAGCTTCACGCTCAGGAACTTCTTCCGTCATACAGATCCTTTCCATTTCAAGCACATTCCTTCTGAAAATTTACGAGAAGTTTAGCATAGTCATTAATGGCTAAACGAGGACCAAATTGAGACACAACTTCACTTGAAATTAAGATGGCTAACTGTGCAGCAGCAGTTAAATCTTCATGATGGTTTAATGCGTAGAGGAAGGCACCTGCAAAGGCATCACCCGCACCATTTGTATCTACAGCTTCAACATGACGGCCTGCGACGTGAAAATGGTGAGTTGGATTTGCAACTAGAGCACCTTTTGCGCTTTGTGTAATCACAACAGTATGGTTTTTAAAACGTAATTGAGTAAGTGCATCTTCAACAGTAGTGGTATTGGTATACATTAAGGCTTCTTGTTCATTACAGAACAATAAATCCACACCATCATCCATAAGCTCTTCTAGGCCTTCACGAGCGTATTGAACCATTGCAGGATCTGATAAAGATAGGGCAATTTTAACGCCGTGAGCTTTTGCAATTTCTCTAGCTTGTTTTACCGCTTTACGTGCTGTTTCACTTGTAGAAAGATAGCCTTCAATATAAAGCCATTTTGCTGTTTTTAATGGTTCAAAATCGATTTGGTCTTGAGAGAGCTCAGCGGTAATACCTAAATAGGTATGCATAGTACGCTCAGAATCTGGGCTAATCAGGACCATACAGGTACCGGTCACACCTTCACTGATGGACTTTGGTGTAGTCTGGATGCCTGCATCATTAAGCCCTTGCAGGTAAATTCCACCTAATTCATCATGACCAACGCGGCAACCATAAAATGCGCTACCACCTAATGCACTAAATGCCACAGTTGTATTTGCAGCAGAACCGCCACTTGCTTGACCTTTGTAATCTTGAGTTTGTTTTAATTTTTCATAAAGGGCAGATTGTGTTTCACCGTCAGACAACTGCATGGTGCCTTTTTGTAAGCCTTGTTGACTAAGAAAATCATCAGACACTTTAAATTCTTGGTCGATTAATGCATTACCAATTGCAAAAAGATCTACAGTTGCCATATGTGTTGTCACAGAATAAAAAATCAGATCGATAAGTTTACACCATTGCTCACATTTGCTGTAGTTTGTTGAATAAAATTCAGGTTATTCAGCGGCTAGCAGAGTTTTATTTTTTGCCTAAGCAATTGAAATAATCTTTTTAATAAATATTATCAATTAATAATGATTCTTGCTAATATTTACAAATCTATACTTTTTCATTGAAACTTCGCCTGAAATTTTTCGTAGCGAACTTATATGAAGCGTTCAGTTTTATTTATTTCATCAGTTGGGGTTATGACAAGCCATGTATATGCTCTGGAAGCAGATCAACAGGCAGTAACCAACCTTCCAACAATTTCAGTTAAAGCTGATAAGGAAATCAGTTTAAAACAAGAAGTGGGGCAAGCATCAAGTGCAACTAAAGGACTTATGCAATTAAAAGATGTCCCTCAAATTGTAAACGTTGTACCCAAACAAGTTTTAAGAGAACAGACAGTTACCTCTATGCAAGGTGCCTTGCAAAACGTGGCAGGTTTAAGCTTTAGTGTAGGAGATGGACAACGTGATCAGGTCATGATTCGTGGTTTCTCTGCAATCACCGATAACTATGTAGATGGTATTCGCGATGACGCATTGTATTTTCGCGATATGTCGAATGTAGAGCGGATCGAAGTTTTAAAAGGACCTGCTTCGGTATTATATGGACGTGGTTCAGCAGGTGGTTTAGTTAACAAGATTAATAAAAAACCAATGGATCAATCTTTGCGTGAAGTGAGCCTGATTGGTAGTACAACAGGACAACGCCGCGCAGAAGTCGATGTAAATGAAAAAGTCGCAGAGAATGTTAAAGTTCGCTTAACTGGTGCAGTTGAAGACTCAGATGGTTACCGTGATCAGGCTTTTTTAAAACGTCAAGCGGTTGCTCCATCTGTACAGTGGGATATTACTGATAAAACCAAACTTTTACTTCAGGCTGACTATTTACATGATAACCGTTTGGCAGATCAAGGTTTCCCGACAGACCCGATTACAGGTAAACCTGTTAAAACAAATCCTAAAACTTTTTATGGCGCTTTAAATGGTAAAGAGGTTGGGGATGTTGACACTGAAATCTCAAGCCAAACTATCAGCTTAGACCATGAGTTTAATGATAATTTTAAATATCATGGCGCAGTTCGCCACTATAACTACTCACTTGATCGTCAATATAGTGTAGATTCACATCCAGCTGCTGATAAGTCAAAAATTACTTTAACCCAGAATAAACGCTTACGTAATGAAGATGGTGTGTATGTTCAACAAGAGTTGAGCGCTTTATTTAATACAGGGTTTTTAAAGCACAATATCTTAATTGGTGCTGAATATAGCAAGCAGCATAAAGATGAGATACTTTGGCAAGGTGCTAAAACAACCACTGATTTATATAACCCTAAATTAGAGTATTGGGCACCTATTAATACAGGAACTACAACTGCACGTAATAACAATAGCAATACTTTTGAAAACTACGGCGTGTATCTACAAGACCTAATGACAGTGACAGATCAGCTTAAAGTTTTAGTAGGTTTACGTTATGACAATCTATCGCAAGATCGTGATGATAAAACGAGTACGAATTTAGATTTAAACCGTACTGACAATACTTATTCTCCACGAATTGGAGTGGTCTACCAGCCAGTAAATAATATCTCACTTTACACTTCTTATAACCGCTCTTTCCAACCTTTGGCTGATTCATTTGTTTTTTATAAAAATAGTGATGACTTAAGGCCCACAAAAACTGAAAACTATGAAATTGGTGCAAAGTGGGATGTAAATGATCAGTTGAATGTAACCTTGGCTTTGTTTGAGATGAGCCAAACTAATATTCAAAACCAAGATCCAGCAAACCCAAATCAAGCATTGTTGGCAGGTGAGCAAAAAACCAAAGGTGTTGAGCTTTCATTAACAGGTCAATTGACCGATCAATTGTCAGTATTGGCAGGTTATTCGTATATGGATGGTAAGATTGAAAAATCGACTATCGGATTTACAGGCAATCATTCTGCGCTCACGCCAAACAATACTGCTAACTTATGGTTAAAATATCAAATTAATGATCATTGGTATGCAGCTGTGGGTGGTCGTGGTGAATCATCACGTTTTAGTGCGCCAGACAACAAAAACGTTTTACCGGGATATGCAGTTGTAAATGCGGCGTTAGGTTATCAAAGTGAACGTTATGATGTGAACTTAAACTTAAATAACTTGTTTGATCGCGATTATTTTGTGTCAGGTCATAGTGGAGCAAATGATTCGAACATGATGGGCGACCCTTTAAATGCTCAAGTTGCACTTCGCTATCGTTTTTAATTAAAAAAACTCTAAAAAGCTCATCATTTCGATGAGCTTTTTTATTTGTCGTGTAGGATATAGATAGTATTAAAAGGTTTTGTTCTGATAGGATACAACGATGCGGGCTATGTGCTTGATATTAAAGCTATGGCTATGAAAACTAATACTTAACAAAAACATAGTGTTTTGCTTGGCTTTTATTCGCCATTCTCAAGCCGACTCAGGCTATAATGAGACTTATTCACTTATCCGATATGTTAGGAGATCACATGACTGTAGATGTCACTGAAACCATTTCTCAAACTGTTCACCCTGCGTTTCAGTTGCTACGTCAGCACCATGTTGAAGCATTAGATATTTTAGTGTCTGAATATAAGCATAAAGTCACAGGTGCGGTGCATTATCACTTGGCAACTGATTATGATGAAAATGTATTTCTTGTTGCGTTCAGAACACAACCTATGGACTCTAAAGGAACTGCACATATTTTAGAGCATACCGCTTTATGTGGCTCTGAAAAGTTTCCTGTTCGTGATCCATTCTTCTTAATGATTCGCCGTTCATTAAATACTTTTATGAACGCGTTTACAGCAGCAGATTGGACTGCATATCCATTTGCAACTCAAAATAAGAAAGATTTCCAAAACTTATTATCTGTTTATCTTGATGCTGCTTTCTCGGCAAATTTGAATCCTCTGGATTTTGCTCAGGAAGGTATCCGTATTGAACTTGAAAATGGTCAGCCTGTATATAAAGGCGTAGTCTTCAATGAAATGAAAGGTGCAATGAGTGCGCCGTCTGATCAGCTTTATCATCAGCTGGCTCATCATCTATTCCCTGAAACCACTTATCACTACAACTCAGGCGGCGATCCAAAAGACATTCCTGACTTAACGTATGAACAGTTAGTTGAATTTTATAAAACCCATTATCATCCGAGTAATGCGGTATTTATGACTTTTGGTAACCAAACCGCCTATGAATTACAAGAGCAATTTGAAAAACTGGCTCTACATAAGTTCACTGCTGGTACAACTTTATATTCGAAACCAGAAAAACGCTTAACGGCACCTGTTGAAGTCACTGAAACTTATGCTGTTGATGGCGATGAGTTAAAGGACAAAACTTACCATGTATTGTCGTGGTTATTACCTCAGGCAAGTGACATTAAACTTCGTCTGGGTATGCGATTAGTAGAAGGCGTTTTACTCGAAAACTCAGCTTCACCACTTCGTCATTATTTAGAAACTTGTGGCTATGCTCAGTCGACTGGTCCTTTAATGGGTGTAGATGATAGTAACTTTGAAATGACGTTCTATTGTGGTGTTCAAGGTTCAAATCCAGAGCATGCAGAGAGCTTTAGAGATGGCGTTTTAAACGTTTTACGTGAAGTAGCTGCAAAACCAATTGACTCATCGTTAGTTGATGCAATTTTGCATCAAATCGAGTTACACCAACGTGAAATTAATGGTGATGGTACACCATATGGCTTAAGCTTAATTTTAAATGGGTTAAGTGGTGTGATTCACCATAACGATCCGATTCAAATTTGGGATGTTGATAGTGCCATTGCTCAGGTCAAAGAAGAACTCCAAGACCCAATGTGGTTATCTAACCTGATTCAAACGCATTTATTAGATAATCCGCACCGCGTGCAAATGACTTTAGTACCGGATGCAACCAAGTCAGCGAAAGAGCAAGAAGCTGAAAAAGCACGTTTAGCTGCAATTGGTGAAAAGCTAACTGAAGAAGATAAAGCAGAGATCATCGCTAAAACCAAGGCATTGCAAGAACGTCAAGATACACCAGATAATCTTGAACTGTTGCCAAAAGTAGGTCTAGAAGACGTACCGGCTGACTTGCATATTGTACAAGGTCAATTGCGTGAAATTATCTGTAATCGAATGGATACGCCGTTGAATTTGTATCATGCCGGAACCAATGGTATTTACTATCAACAAGTCCTCATTCAGATTCCTGATGATGTGGTGAAATCACCTTACTTCAATTTGCTCTCTATTTTAATGGGTGAAGTTGGTGCAGGTGAGTACGACTATCTTGAACTCCAGAACTTACAAACAGCTGTAAGTGGTGGTTTAGGAATGGGCGCTTCTTTACGCAGTAAGGTTGATGATAAAGACAAAATTAGTGCTTGGTTAACTTTAACAACTAAATCTTTAACTCAGAAGTTCGATGCGATTCATTTATTAAAATTAGCATTTGAACAACTTCGTTTTGATGAAAAAGAGCGAATCATTGAGTTATTGCAGCAACGTAAGACACGCTGGCAGTCTCGTTTATCTGGTGCTGGTCATAGTTATGCAATGCAGATTGCTTCTCGTAACATGAGTGCATTAGCTCAACGCGACTATCAAAACACAGGTTTAGGTGCGTTGAACTGGTTAGGCGAGCTTGTTACTAAAATTACCCAAGATGATGCTGCTTATGATGCGCTTATTACTGAATTGAAGCATATTCACACAAAATTATTGCAAGCACCTAAACAGTTCCTGCTCGTATGTGAAGAGCATCAGTCAGAGCGTTTAGTTGAAGAAATACAAAATGTTTGGGATAAATTAAACGTTGATACAGCAGCGGCTGAGTTAACCCAAGTTGAGCAAGAAAATGATAATGAACATGAAGCTTGGTTAATTCAAACCAATATTCAGTTCTGTGCCTCTGCATATCAAGCTGTGGAAGTATCTCATCCAGATGCGGCACCTCTAATGGTATTGGCAGCTTACTTGCGTAATGGTTTCTTGCACAGTGCTATCCGTGAAAAAGGTGGTGCTTATGGTGGTGGTGCTAGTTATGATGGAAATGCATGTTCATTCCGTTTCTTTAGTTACCGTGACCCACGCTTAGCTGAGACTTTTAAAGATTTTGAAGCGAGCGTGCAATGGTTGTTAAACACAGAGCAACAACCTCATCAGCTTGAAGAAGCAATTCTTGGTCTGGTGGCAAGTATGGACAAACCTGGTTCACCAGCAGGTGAAGCAATAACAGCGTGTTATGCATTGTTGCATGCAAGAACTCCGACTTTCCGTCGCACATTACGTGAAAGATTATTGCATGTCACTTTAGAAGATTTACAACGTGTTGCGCGTCAATATTTAATTGAACAAACACCTGTAAAAGCTGTCGTTGCACCTTTTGCAAAACGTGATGAATTGCAACAACTGGGCTTTACGATCAAACAAGTTAATTAAAATAAAAATTGGAGATGAACATGGCGTTCAGACAATTTGAACGCACATCTTTACAGCTAAGTATGGGAACCCTGCTTAGCTGTTTATGTGCGTCGGTGGCATATGCCGACACCTTAGCCCCTGTAAAACCTGCGAGTGTAGATGCATGTGTTGCTCTTGCTTCGAATGCTGATCGCCTAGCTTGTTACGACTCTGTGTTTAAACCATCGGCTTTACCGGTTGTTCAAGCCGCAGTAGTACCAGAGCCTGTTAAAAAAATTGATAAACCTGTTGTTCAACCTGAAACATTTAAAGACAAGGTTGTAGATAAGGTAAGTAATATCAAAGTAATTGGTAAGGCACCTATACTTGAACCTACTACGTCTTTACTAGATCAACGTTGGGAGTTGTCTGAAAAAAGTAAACTGGGTGTTTGGAATATTCGTGCTTATCAACCTGTTTATTTGCTACCAGTTTTCTGGACGAGCGATAAAAATGAGCTACCTACTAGTCCAAACCCTAATAATGTAGAACATACAGCCCAGAATCTTAAATCAACTGAAAGTAAATTTCAGATTTCTTTGAAAACGAAAGCTTGGGAAAATATTTTTGGTAACAATGGTGACTTGTGGGTAGGTTATACTCAATCTTCACGTTGGCAGACCTTTAATGCTGAAGAGTCTCGACCATTCCGTGAAACGAACTATGAGCCAGAAGCAAGTTTAATGTTTAGAACAAACTATGAGTTGCTTGGCTTAGATGGTCGTTTGCTTGGGGTAACTTTAAATCACCAATCAAATGGACGTTCAGATCCTTTATCTCGTAGCTGGAACCGTGTCATCTTTAATGTGGGTTTAGAACGCGGTAACTTTGCTTTAATGCTTCGTCCATGGATACGCATTGAAGAAGACAGCAAAGATGATAACAATCCAGATATTGAAGATTATGTGGGGCGTGGTGATTTAACTGCTTTTTATAAGTGGAAGCAAAATGACTTCTCATTAATGCTACGTCACTCTTTAAAAGGTGGTGATGATTCTCATGGTGCTGTTCAGTTTGACTGGGCTTTCCCGATTAGTGGCAAGCTGCGCGGACACTTCCAATTATTTAATGGTTATGGTGAAAGCTTAATTGACTATAACCATCGTGCAACTTATGCCGGCTTGGGTGTTTCACTCATGAACTGGTACTAACTTTGACCTATAAAAATGCCGCTTTTACAGCGGCTTTTTTATTAACCAATTTGAATATTGGCTTGAGGGTGTTTGAGACGGCTTTTTTTAGGAGTAGCAATTAAATAGGCGAGTGTTAAGGGGCCTAAACGGCCTGCAAACATAAGTAGGCTTAAAATAAATAAACTACCATTGTGTAAATCTGGCGTGATACCGCGAGAAAGGCCTACCGTACAGGCTGCTGAAACCACTTCAAATAATAAGTTCATAAAGTCTGCTTTAGGTTCTAAAAGTAAAAGAATAAAGAACCCGATAAATATGAGAATACTGGTAATTGCGGTGACAGCTAACGCTTTATAAGTAGTTTCGTGAGAAACGGAGTGATTGAAAACCCTGATTTCATCGGTACGTCTTAAAAAGGAAAGTACACTTAAAACTAATATGACAAAGGTGCCGACTTTTATACCTCCAGCAGTACTGAGTGAACCTCCACCGATGAACATGAGTAGCATCATAAGTAAAGAACTACTGTTGGTCATTGCTCCAGTATCAATAGTATTGAATCCTGAAGAACGTGGAACAGTCGCTTGAAACCATGCATTTAAAGCTTGATCACCTACATTGAGCAGACCTAAGGTATGAGGATTTTGTGCTTCCAAAACCCAAATTAATACAAACGCAACCAAATTAATAATCGCAATAGTTGTTAGGATGAGTTTGCTATTTGGGCTGAGTTTTTTCCATTTTTTATTTTGTTTGATATCCATGAGGACTAAAAAACCCAGTCCACCTAATGTATAGAGCAAACTAATCGTAATACATATAAGGTAGTTGCTTTGGAAGTTAACTAAACTGTTGCTAAATAGTGAAAAACCTGCGTTGTTAAATGATGAGATGCTATAGAAAACTGCATAATACAGTCCTCGAGCAAAGCCATAAATCGGTGTAAATGCGGTAGTTAAGATCACTGTTCCAATCAGTTCAAAAAGAAGTGTGTAAGTAACAACACCTTTTGCCACAAAAGTAACCTTTGAAAGACTAGTCTGCCCAAGGCTATCTTGAGCCATCATTTGCTGTTTAAGACCAACTTTAGGAGATAAGCTTAATGCTGCCAAAATGGCAAAAGTCATGAAGCCTAAACCACCTGACTGAATCAATAATAAAATAATGACCTGTCCGAAAAGTGTAAAAGATTCATGAATATTTAAAACGGATAGACCTGTAATAGTGACTGCCGAGGTCGCCGTAAATAGAGCATCCATCCAACTAACATGTCCGTTATTGGCAATAGGAAGTTTAAGCAATAATGTGCCAAAGACAATAAAGCCCAGAAAGCCCAGTGCTAACAGAGAAGGTGGGCTTAAATTTAGTGTTTTATGCGGTTTAGGCTTAAGAGACATATTTTTTGGTTCGTTTTCTTATATGAAACAATTTGAGAGTTTTTTTAGCTGCTGTAAATGACCTTCTAAAATAAGAATATCATGCGTTTGTAAAGTAAAAGTCTCTTCGGTTTCAAATAAAATCTGCTGTTGTCTTTTTACAAGAAGCGTTTTTACTTGAGGGGCTTGCTGCATAATTCCGTACAAATTAATGCCGTTTAACTTCTCTGGAATATCAATTTTTACAATATAGTGCTCATCATCTAAAGACATGTAACGGCTCACCATTGGGTAGTTTAGTGCTTGAGCAACACGTACCCCCATGTCTTCTTCAGGATGAATGATTTTATTGATATTTAGATGAGATAAGATCGTATGATGTGCTTTGGTTTTTGCTTTTACCCAAATTTTATCAATGCCCAGATTTTTTAAATTCAGCACACATAAAATACTGGCTTCAATATCTTCACCAATTGCTACAACCACTGCATCACAATTTTGAATGTTTAATTCATCCAATACATGTTCATCTGTAGCATCAGCAATGACAGCATGAGTTAAAACATCGGCAAGATTCTCAACATTCTTTTTGACTGTATCAATACCAATAACATCATGGTTTAATCTCGTAAGTTCCTGAGCAACAGTTGCCCCAAAACTTCCCAAGCCGATGACCGCGAACTGTGCCATAGTTGTCCTTTTATACTTAGTTAGGGCTTTATTTTTAATGATATTTTCTTTGAGATAAAGAGAAGCAATGTAAATATAAAAAATAATAAGCTTAAATGATAAAAAAGCCGACATATTTGCCAGCTTTTTTATCAAAATGAAAGGTTACTTCAAGAAACGTTTATAGCCCACATTGTCAGTAATTTCTGCATATGGATAGCTAATTTGCTCAAGAGTTTCAATTAAACCATCTGGGTTTTGTTTAGCATCTGTTGCTTGTAAGCCAACTAGTACACGACCTTCAGCAGCGCCGTGGTTACGATAATGGAATAGCGTAATATTGTGGGTTGGACCTAAACGAGTTAAGAAGGTGAGTAATGCACCCGGACGTTCCGGAAACTCAACACGGAACAATCTTTCGTCATCCAGATTGGCATGGCCACCAATCAAATAACGAATGTGCAATTTAGCAACTTCATCATCAGATAAATCATCTACAACATAATTTTGCTGTTTAAGTTGTTCTAAGATTTCATGACGTTCAGTGTCACCACCTTTTAAGCTAATACCCACAAATACTTGTGCTTCTTCTGTATTATTTGCACGGTAGTTAAACTCGGTAATGTTACGGCCCTGTAGAGCACGGCAGAAGCCTAAGAATGCGCCTTTTTCTTCAGAAAGAGTAACTGCATAAATGGCTTCACGTTGTTCACCCAATTCGGTGCGCTCTGCAATGTAACGTAAGCGGTCAAAGTTCATGTTGGCGCCGCAAACAATCGATACCATGTTTTTGCCGCTAATTTTATGCTCGGCAACATATTTTTTGATACCAGCTAGGGCCATCGCACCTGACGGTTCAACAATGCTGCGGTTTTCATCAAAAGTATCTTTAATTGCAGCACAGATCTCATCTGTATTTACGGTAACAATGTCTGGTTCAACAATTGGACCAGAGTTATCTGATTTGCGTAGACGAACGATATCAAAAGGTAAAGCACCAATTTGAGCAACTGCTGTACCATCAGCAAATAAGCCTACGTGGGGTAGGACTACACGTTCATTTGCTTCTAGCGCTGCTTTTAAACAAGCTGACTCTTCATATTCAACACCGATGACTTTGACATGCGGTGCAACATCACCTAAGTAAGCTGCTACACCAGCAATTAAGCCACCACCACCAACAGCAACAAAAACATATTCTACATCACGCCATTGGCGTAAAATTTCATTCGCAATTGTGCCTTGGCCCGCAATAACCAACTCGTCGTCATAAGGTGGAATAAAAACTAATCCTTCAGCTTCGGCACGTTGCTGAGCGTATTTGTTTGCAATATCAAAACTATCGCCATGCAATACAACTTGGCCACCCAAACGCTTCACTGCCTGAACTTTAATGTCAGGGGTAGTACTTGGCATAACAATAATTGCAGGAATACCTAAACGTTGACCAGACAACGCTACACCTTGCGCATGGTTGCCTGCAGATGCGCAAATGACGCCACGTTCAAGTTGTTCTTTCGGTAATTGGCTAATACGGTTATAGGCACCGCGTAATTTAAAAGAAAAAACTGGTTGTAAATCTTCACGCTTAAAACGAATTGTGTTGTTTAATTTTTGACTAATTCGTGGAGCTGCTTCGAGAGGTGTTTCAATTGCAACATCATAAACCGTTGCTTGTAAAATTTGTCGTACCACACGAGACAGCATGTTCATCTTCCCTATAACAGTTTAAAATAGGAAATTATTGTAGCAAACCCTTGTGCATTTGCGCCGTTTATTGGCGCATAAATGTCAAAAAATAGTTGAGTGATGTAATGAGCCTATATGCAACCCAAGATGAAAAGAAACAAGCTGCTGCGAAAGCTGCTTTAAAACACTTACCCAAAGGTGGCATTTTGGGGGTAGGAACTGGAAGTACTGTAAATTTCCTGATTGATTTATTGCCTGAACTACAATTAGAAGCAGCAGTAGCAAGTTCTCAAGCAACAGCAGATCGTCTTAAAAAATTAGGCATAGAAGTGGTTGATATGAACCATGTGGGTAGCCTTGATGCTTATGTTGATGGTGCAGATGAGATTGATCGTCACATGCATATGATTAAAGGCGGCGGCGCAGCATTAACTCGTGAAAAAATTGTAGCCTCAATTGCTAAAAAGTTTGTATGTATCGTTGATGATTCAAAATGGGTTGATCAACTTGGTCGTGATTTCCCATTACCAGTAGAAGTGATTCCAATGGCGCGTTCTGCTGTAGCTCGTAAATTGGTAAGCTTAGGGGGTGATCCGGTTTATCGTGAAGGTGTGGTAACAGATAACGGAAACGTTATTTTAGATGTATTTAATTTGAACATCTTAAATGCAATTGATTTGGAAAAGACAATTAATAATATTCCGGGGGTTGTGACTAACGGTATTTTTGCGTTAAATCCAGCAACGATTGCAATTGTTGCAACAAATGATGGTATTGAAGAGCGTACTGCACAGTAATGTCTGTGGAAATGCCAGAAATTAAAATTGTTCGTCACGTAAGGGCAAGAAAATTGCGCTTACGTGTTGAGCCTGCGTCTATACGACTTACTGTGCCGTTATTTTGTAGTAAGAAACAAATTCAGCAGTTTTTAGCTCAGTCTGAACAATGGTTAATCGAGACGTGGAATAAACAGCACCACGTTCAATCCACTTCGTTTGAAATTCCTTCAGAAATTTCTTTTTTTAATAGAGAACAGCCTTTTCAAATTGTTGTGCAGAAGCAATATCGCATTTTTCAATTTGATTGGGAAAATAGTTATTTATTTATTAAAGATCAACAACCCTATCAAGCTTTACAAAACGCTGTTATTGCTTATGCAAAACAAGAGTTGCCAGCACTTTTGTCAGAACTTAGCCAAAAAACTCGACTGAGTTATGCAGAGTGTACAATCCGGCGTCCTAAAACTCGTTGGGGAAGTTGCAGTAGTCAACATAATATTATGCTGCATGCAGGTCTGGTTCTTATGCCTGCTCAAATTACCCGTTATGTTTGCATTCATGAACTAGCACACACCAAACACTTCGACCATAGTCCTGCATTTTGGGCCGAAGTTGCAAAGTTCGACCCTAACTATATACAGCATCGCAGACAATTAAAAGGTAATCCATTGCCTGCATGGTGGTATGTTACAACTTAGCTAAAGCTACACTCTAATTGTGTTGTTTGTAAGACATCTGGTGCTTTGCGGCTATCAAGGCCTGCTTGAGCACTAACAATCTTGTTCGCTTTAATATGTAGCTGTATAAAATTATATTGCTGTGTTGAATTGTTAGGTTCGGATGAACTTGAGTTAAGTAAATAACTATAACTTGCAGCGTCGGTTTGCAGTAAGTTATCTGTACTATCTGCGCTTAAGGCAGAGCGATAGCTTTGAGAGCCTTTAATTAATTCAATTTGACCATTAGCACGGAAGTTAAGTTGGCAGCCTGTTGTACTGTCTTCATAGTGACCAACTAAATAGTCTGTAGCTGGTAGTTTTGGGTCAGAAATATTGATACTAGTTAAACCTTGTTTACACGGATAAGCCGAACCATTGCAGGTCGCTGTAATACCACTAAAGCCAACAGCACGTCGGTAATCTCCCGCACCATCTATACGGAAAAATTCAGATGTATTACCAGCAGGTATAATCCCCGAATATTGTTTCTTGTTCAGTAGATCATAACCTATTGGGTCTAAATGGGATTGATCTTGCAAATCTGCTAGTTTAAAGGTGGCTGCTCTTAGATTAGTGGCAAAATAATCACGTGTTACCTTTTGATTAGCTGCGATATCTAAAAGTGTGTTTTTTGCTGGATCAATATTATCAGGGGCTGAGGTGAAGATAGGGGTAAAAGATGTTTTGTCCCCAATAAGTTTTTTGCCGTCTAAATATCCATCTTTTAAATCTGTAGCGAGACTTTGGGTGAGATCTTGATAAGGTGAATTCGTATTATGGATGCTTGACCAATATTGAAGATAACCAAAGCTTAGATAACTATCCACATAAGTACTTGGCTTTGTGGTTGAGTATTTCAATAAATTTAAAATTGTAAGCGTACTTGCCGGACTTAAACTTGGAATATTGGTATCTTTAAACGCATTAAGAAGAGATCTGTAGACATCTTGAGAGGCTAAGTCAACATGTAATTGTTCAATACGGGTTGGGATAATTGTCTCATTAGGCAACTGACCTGAACGAATCACAGCACGTTGATAAATTGCTTCTGAACTTGGGCTGATCAATTGTGTTTTATTGCTTATCGAGCTTGGGGTAATAAAAGCGTGATAAACACCAGAAATATTTTGATATTCAGATTTGGTTGGATCAAATACTTGAGATGAGCCTTGGGTCGTGACTTCAACACGATAAAGACGATTTAGTTTTGTGCTTGGAAGTTTAATATCGTAACTCGTTAAACTGGCAACTTGGGTATCAATCAAAATACTATTGTCGGTATTATCATATACCTTGAGTTGAACATTGCGCATTTCGACAGGGGTTTTAAGCGTAATATCCGTCATGACTTCAGGAGTGGGTTCAGACGGTTTAGGCGTGTTAGATGAACCTCCGCTACTGCTACCACCACCACACCCAACAAGGGCTACACTTAAAATTAAAGTGGTGAGGCCGAGATAAGTGCACACTTTTATTTCTTTTGATTGATCAAGCATCCTAGCTCTCCAAAAATAAATTTGGTATTTATTTACTGATATTTGTTTGGTACTGACAGGCCGGCAAGTGCTATGTAATTATCGTTTAAAATAAAAAAATTAAAATTACCAAGCATGAAATGGTTTTGTAAGCCTAGACATCCTGTCATACTACCGCAAGTATAGATTCAAAATTTGAGGTAATGCACGTGATTTCTGTCGGAATTGTTGGTGGAACTGGTTATACAGGCGTTGAACTATTACGTATTTTATTACGACATCCAAAAGCGCAGGTTCGAGTTCTGACTTCACGTACAGAAGCGGGCAAACCAGTTGCTGATATGTTCCCAAACTTACGTGGGCATACAGATCTTCAATTTTCAGATTTAAACATTGATGCATTAAAAGAATGTGATGTTGTATTTTTTGCAACTCCTCATGGTGTTGCGATGCAACATGCGAAAGATTTGATTGCGGCAGGCACCAAAGTTATTGATTTAGCTGCTGACTTTCGTTTACAGAATCTTGAGCAATTTGAAAAGTGGTATGGTATGGAGCATGCTTGCCCAGATGTACTAAAAGATTCTGTTTATGGTTTAACCGAGTTAAATCGTGAAAAAATTAAGCAAGCTCAAGTCATTGGTAATCCGGGTTGTTACCCAACGACTGTTCAACTGGGCTTGGCTCCACTTTTAAAATCAGCACAAGCATTGATTGAAACAAAGAATATTATTATTGATGCAAAATCTGGTGTTTCTGGTGCTGGTCGTAAAGCAAGTTTGGGCATGATTTACAGTGAAAATGCGGATAACTTTAAAGCTTATGGTGTTGCAGGCCATCGCCACCATCCAGAGATTGTAGAGGCTTTGGAAAATATTGCAGCTAAGAAAGATGTTTTTGAGGGTCTTTTATTTGTTCCGCACCTAGTACCGATGATTCGCGGTATGTTAAGTACAATTTATGTAGACTTGACAGAAGCAGGTAAACAAACAGACTTGCAAGCTTTGTATGAAAACTTTTATGCAAATGAAAAATTTGTAGATGTCATGCCTGCAAATAGTTCACCTGAAACTCGCAGCGTGCGCGGAGCAAATGAATTACGTATTGCTTTGTATAAACCACAACCAAATAAACTCATTATTTTGGCGGCTCAAGATAACCTTGTAAAAGGTGCATCTGGCCAAGCTGTACAAAATATGAACCTTATGTTTGGCTTTAATGAAGATGAAGGCTTACAAGGGATTGGTTTATTACCATAAAAAACTCTTTTTTGCTTCACACACATTTAAATTTCGATTTAAATGTGTGTCTTGACTCTGATCTTAAACACTGAGATGACGATGCAAAACTCGGAACAGACGACTTCTGTAGAAAGTTCGTTGCAAAAGAAAAAATTTTTAAACACCAATAAACCATTATTTATTGGTGCCGCTATTTTAATGAGTGGTTGTTTTGCGCTCGGCTATACAATTGGGCACCGTCAAGGTTTAACTGTTGTTGGTTACGATGCAGATGCAGAGCAATTGGTTGAGGTAGTGCAAAAACAAAAAACAGCATTAGATGCAGTTAACAAAAGTTTGAATGCGGCTGTACAAGAGCGTGATGTTGCTGTTACAAATGCCAATGATTTGTTTGAAGCACTTAATCAAGCCAATGCTGATAAAACGCAGCAAGAAGGTATGAGTAACATCTACCGTGAAATTTTAAGACAACGTGGTGGTTTAAGCTTAACAATTCAAAATTTGGCGATTAAACCGTTACCGGAAAATGCTTATGAATATCAGCTTGATCTGGTACAAGTTAGCCCGAGTAAACGCCGTGCTGCTGGTTCAGTTGAAATAAGACTGATTAAAGATACAGAAGTTTTAGTGGTACCACTTGAAGATAAGAACTTTAACTTCACTGATTTTGAGCGTTTGACTGGCCGTTGGACGATGCCTAAGGGCTTCACACCTCAATTTATTGAAGTGCGTCTAACAGGCGGTTCTGATACACCGGTTATTAAACGTTTTAGTTGGCAGCGTGGTAAACCTGTCGAAACACCTTCTGCTTTTGTTGCAGAAATTCCTCAAGCTGAAGCAAATTCACAATAGTAACATCATATGCGAACAAATAAGCGTCAAACAAATTTAAAAGATATTAAGGCTTCTTTTCAGCAGTCTGGCTATGTCGATTGGCACTTCAATCCACGCTTAAGTGATTCGCAAAACGAAGATCATGACGGAGAGGTTGTTGTGCAAACAGCACCTCCCGAACTCAAGCGTCCTCCCTTATATGCAGTAGTATTATTGAATGACGATTACACGCCAATGGACTTTGTAATTGAAATTTTACAACAATACTTTGCAATGAATCTTGACCAAGCAACTCAAGTAATGCTAACAGTACACTATGAAGGTAAAGGTACTGCCGGGGTATATCCAAGAGACATCGCGGAAACCAAGGCAAACCTTGTTAATAATTACGCTCGATCGCAAGGTCATCCATTACTTTGCCAGATTGAGCCTAAAGCATAAGGGGGTCACATGCTCAGTCGTCAATTAGAAGTATCATTACGTTTGGCTGTTAGCATGGCTCGTCAAAAGAGACATGAGTTTCTTACAGTTGAACATTTACTATTAGCCTTACTCGATAACGATTCGGCTGTGAATGCATTAAAAGCATGCGGAGCTGATATTGTTTCTTTACGTAAAGAATTAGAAGAATATGTAGAACAACATACTCCTAAGCTTGGCGAAAATAGCGAGCAAGCTCCACATCCAACAGAAAGTTTCGACCGCATTTTGCAACGTGCAATTTTCCACGTTCAATCGAGTGGTGGTGACCGTACTGTTGAAGGTGCGGATGTTTTGGTAGCAATGTATTCAGAGCGTGATTCTTTTGCTGTTTATCTGCTTAAACGTCATCAAATTAATCGATTGACTTTAACTCAATACTTGTCTCATGGGACACGTAAAGACGAAGTTCAGGTTGAAGAAGAAGTTGAAGACATTGAGGGTGAAAGCAATTCAGGCAATGCCGGACCATTAGAACTTTATACGCTCAATTTAAATGTTGAAGCGCAAAAAGGTAAAACTGATCCACTCATTGGTCGTGAGAAAGAAATTGAGCGTACAGCACAAATTCTTTGCCGTCGTCGTAAAAACAATCCATTGTTAGTAGGCGACCCAGGTGTAGGTAAAACTTCAATTGCAGAAGGCCTTGCTTGGCTCATTGTAAATGGTAAAGCACCAAAACCGCTAAGCCATGCAGAAATTTACAGCCTTGATATTGGTGCATTGGTTGCGGGTACAAAATATCGTGGTGACTTTGAAAAACGTTTAAAACAATTGTTAAATGCTTTGAAGAAAAATCCGAATGCGATTTTATTCATTGATGAAATTCATATGATCATTGGTGCAGGCTCAAGTATGGGCAGTACGATGGATGCTTCGAATCTCATCAAACCAGCTTTAGCAAATGGTACTTTACGCTGCATTGGATCAACAACGTTCCAAGAATATCGTCAGGTATTTGAAAAGGATCATGCGTTATCTCGTCGTTTCCAAAAAATTGACGTAAATGAACCGAGCATTTCTGAAACTATTGATATTTTACGTGGCTTGAAAACGAAGTTTGAAGATTTCCACCATGTACAGTATGACGACAAAGCTTTGGTTTCTGCGGTTGAGCTTTCTGCGAAATTTATTAATGATCGTTTCTTGCCAGATAAAGCGATTGATGTCATTGATGAAGCAGGTGCACAGCGCCGTCTAAAAGCAGAAAGTGAAGACAGCTTAATTACTGTAGAGAACATCGAAGATATCGTTTCTAAGATTGCGCGTATTCCGCCTAAAACTGTATCTAAAGATGATAAATCTGTACTTGAAAATCTTGAGCGTGACCTAAAACGTGTTGTATTTGGTCAAGATGAAGCAATTACTGCACTAGCTTCTGCAATCAAGTTGTCACGTGCTGGTTTGAAATCACCGGATAAACCTGTTGGTAGCTTTGTGTTTGCTGGTCCTACCGGTGTAGGTAAAACTGAGGTTACGAAGCAATTAGCAAAACTTTTAGGTGTAGAGCTTGTTCGTTTCGATATGTCTGAGTATATGGAACGTCATGCTGTTTCTCGTTTAATTGGTGCTCCTCCAGGCTATGTAGGTTATGACCAAGGTGGCTTACTCACAGATGCGATTCATAAAAATCCGCACTGTGTATTGTTACTAGATGAAATTGAGAAAGCACATCCTGATGTATTTAACCTGTTATTACAAATCATGGATCATGGTGCATTAACAGACAATAATGGCCGTAAGTCAGACTTTAGAAATGTCATTATTGTGTTGACGACGAACATTGGTGCCGAAAGTATTTCTCGTGCAAGCATTGGATTTACAGAGCAAGACCATAGTTCGGACAACCAAGAAGCCATGAAACGTGCATTCTCACCTGAATTCCGTAACCGTCTAGATGGTGTTATTCAATTCAAAGCTTTACCAACCACAGTGATTGAATCTGTAGTTGATAAGTTCTTGACAGAATTGCAAGCGCAGCTAGATGAAAAACGCGTAGTTCTAGATGTCGATCAAAGTGCACGCGACTGGTTAGCGACAAATGGTTATGATCGCTTAATGGGTGCTCGCCCAATGCAACGTCTCATTCAAGAACACTTGAAGAAACCATTAGCTGAAATGATTTTGTTTGGTGAACTTGCAGATCATGGCGGTAATGTGGCGGTATCAGTGAAGAAAGAAGATGGTAAAGCAGTGGGTCTAAAACTTGAAGTGTTTGAAGATCACCATACGGCAGAACCAGCTTAATTTATGTTAATTGATAGTCTTTCTATAACCCGAATATTTAGTGTGTTCGGGTTATTTATTATTACTGCAATCGCTGAGATTTTGGGTTGTTACTTTCCTTATCTTATTTTAAAAGAAGGGAAGTCTGCGTGGCTATGGTTACCTACAGCACTGAGTTTGGCCGTGTTTGTCTGGTTGCTGACATTACATCCGGCAGCTTCTGGACGGATTTATGCAGCCTATGGCGGTATTTATATTTTTACTGCGCTTATGTGGCTTCGTTTTGTAGATCAAGTCGTTTTAACCAGATGGGATATCTTAGGTGGTTTAATCGTGCTTTGCGGAGCAGGTTTAATTATTTTACAGCCTCAAGGATTAATCCGTTAATTCTGAGAGTGATTATTTAAATTTTAAGTGAAAAAATAAGAGATTTTTTCGCAAAAAATACTTGTCAAAGTCATCAACAATGCGTATTTTAGATTTAAGGAACATTTTTTAATATTTGAGATAAAGATGTTAAATCAATCTGTGAATTCTAACGCTTACTTTTATTTCTGGCAATTTAGATAGTTGCCTGAGCGTATTCGGGCACGAGAGTTGCCCATCACAGTTAATACCTGATCGGCAACCCCGATCAGGTTTTTTTATGCTTTATCTTTTTCAAATCGAGGACTTCAAAATGAACAACATGACTTATTCATACTTTAGCAACTTTTATTGGTTTTACTTTTGCCTACCTTTGCCAACGAATAGATCCAAAACGCTCAAATAAATGATCGGACTGATTAGGTTTCAGTCCAAAGGAAAAGACCAATGAATGCCTTAAATACTTTACTAACTCAAAGCAATACAAAAGAAACACCAGTTAGTTTACCTGTTCAGTTAAAAGCTAAATACCCGCTTGTGCAGACCTTCGCACGACAAATTGCAGAACATCGTCAAATTATTCAAAATATTCTTGCTGGCAAAGATCAGCGCTTAATGGTTATTACAGGACCATGTTCAATTCATG
The DNA here is from genome assembly GCF_033599315.1 of Acinetobacter sp. OYA S30. Taxonomy (NCBI): domain Bacteria; kingdom Pseudomonadati; phylum Pseudomonadota; class Gammaproteobacteria; order Moraxellales; family Moraxellaceae; genus Acinetobacter; species Acinetobacter sp. OYA S30. Next base: position 15,471 of record NZ_JAWVAV010000006.1, on the reverse strand, counting down.
ACCCAGTTGCTGTACTTGAATACGCAGATAGATTGCAAAAATTACAAGAAAAAGTAAAAGATCAAATCTTCATTGTGATGCGTGCTTATATTGAAAAGCCACGTACAACAGTAGGTTGGAAAGGGTTTATGTATGACCCAAACCTTAATGGTTCATCTAATCTACAATTAGGTTTAGAAAAATCGCGTGAGCTATATTTACAAATTATTGAAAAAGGCTTGCCGATTGCGAGCGAAATTTTAAGCCCAATGGCAACAGGCTATTTTGATGATTTATTGGCTTGGGGTGCAATTGGAGCTCGTACTAGTGAGTCTCAGATTCACCGTGAAATCTCAAGTCATATGCCATACAGTATCGGTTTCAAGAATGGTACGGATGGCTCAATTCAAATTGCTTTAGATGCTATTCAGTCTGCACAAAATGAGCATCAATTTTTAGGTATGAATCAGCAAGGTTTGCCTTCAGTGATTCAGAGTGCTGGAAATCCATTGCCACATTTGATTTTACGTGGAGCCAATCATGGTCCTAATTATGATTTGGCTTCAATTCAAGCAATTAGAGAAAAGCACAAACAAAACCTACCTGCCTTAGTTATTGACTGTAGTCATGGTAACAGTGGTAAAGATCCTTTACGTCAGCCTGAAGTTTTACAGCAAATCGTTGCTGAACGTCTAAAAACTCAAGTAAAGGGTGTCATGATTGAAAGCCATTTAGTTGATGGTAACCAGAAGATTTCTTGTGAAATGACTTATGGTCAGTCGGTAACGGATGGTTGTTTGGGGTGGGATAAAACTGAACAGCTTTTGATAAATGTTGCTAAACAATTAAAAGCAAGTGAATTAGCTCATTCGGCTTAATGATGTAAACATTTAAAAAGGGATCTGTTTTAGCAGATCCTTTTTTTTTAAGAAGCATGTTTAAGTTCGGATAAAAAAGTAGTGATTTCATGCCCGAATTTTTTTGGCTCGGTTAATAATGGCGTGTGGCCTGAACGCTCAAAATAAATTGTTTTTGCATGTTCGACACTATGTGCAATTAGTGTTTGGCCTGTTTCTGGATAGAGTGTCGAATTGCGGCCAATAAAGAAAGTTGTTGGGCACTGTAATTGCTGAAGTGCTTCACGATAATCTTCATTGTGGAAAAGATAATTTTCGACATACCAAAATAAGTAGTCTAAACGTTGAATCGGAAGAAGATATTTTTGTAAAAATGGTTGTTTTAACGCAGTTTTAAAAACAAAAGGACTAAATGGATTGCTACTCTGCAATTCAATAAAATCTACCCATAAACGTACCAACTTTTGACGGTCCGGAAGTGATAATTCATACAGATATTTAGCATTTTTGTGAGTTGATAATAACTGATAAATATCATTGAGTAATTGTTTAAATTGGGCATGTAATGGCCCAAATAACCCATATTGCCATGTAGCATCTACTGAAATTTTAGGCGTTTGATCGATATGTAAATAGGCCTTTAACTGCTGAGCGAGATGAGCATGTTTCATGCCATGCATTGCAGTGGTGGCTCCCATTGAGTAGCCCATTAAAATAAATTTATCTAATTTTAATTGCTCAATTAAGTGAGCAACATCTTGCCAGTGGCTTGATATGGCATCTTGCTCGGGAATTGCACAATTTTTTGAACCGCCAAAGCCCCGCCAGTCGGGAATAATAAACTCGTATTCTTTACGATTTGCATAGATAAAAGGTAGCCATTGCCAACTTTGCATACCTAAGCCAGATAAAACTAATACCGGTTCACCACGACCAACACGGCGTACAAATAAACTTTCCTGATCGGGCATGGTGTAATAAGGCATGATTATTCTCCAGATACATTATCTTGAGCAAAGAGTTTTAATTGCGGGATGACTTGTTCCAACCATTTGATCCACTCAGTTTCCATAGTAATGCCGAGTTCTAAGATCATTTTATGAATATATAACACTCGATTATTCAAATCATCGCTATCTTTAAAATCTTTATCGTAAATAGTTTGGTAAAGCTTAAGCTTTTCTTGATGTAGACCAAGATGTCGTAACAGTTCGGGTAATATTTGATTATTGCCCAATTGCGCCTCAGCGCGCAATCTTACCATTAGGTCATCTCTAAGCTGTGCCGGTTCGCTTTGCTGCGTCATCCATGAAGCGAGTTCAATACGGCCAAGCTGTTCGACCTGATAAGTTTTTTTTCGGCCACTATCCATCTCATTTTCTAAAGTAGAAACCCAGCCTTTTTTAAGCATGTTATTGAGTTCACGATAAATTTGCTGATGTGTGGCATTCCAGAAAAAGCCCATAGATCGGTCAAAACGGCGGGCGAGTTCAAAGCCCGTGCTTGGCCGTTCTAGTAAACTAGTCAATAAAACATGAGGAAGTGACATGGCAATCCGTTTGTAAGCAAAAGTAAAGTGTGACTCATTAGATTATGCAACATGTTGCATAAAAGTCAAAATTTGATTATAAATTTGTGCAACAAGTTGCATTAAGCAAGCAGATTAGCAAGCCAAGGAGTTGTTATGTCGTTATATCCACATTTATTAAAACCATTAGATTTAGGTTTTACGACATTAAAAAATCGCGTATTGATGGGGTCTATGCATGTTGGTCTAGAAGAAGCGCCTGGTGGTTATGAGCGTATGGCAGCTTTTTATGCAGAACGTGCTAAAGGGGATGTGGGTCTTATTGTTACTGGCGGTATTGCACCCAATCAGGCAGGTTTAACCTTTGCTCATGCTTCTAAGTTAGATAGCACAGAAGAAGCCGAAAAACATAAAGTCATTACCGAAGCTGTACATGCTGCTGGCGGGAAGATTGCATTACAAATATTACATACGGGCCGATATTCTTATCAGCCAGAGATTGTTGCGCCCTCGGCAATTCAGGCACCTATTAATCCCATTAAGCCTAAGGCAATGACTTCTGCTGAGGTTCAACAAACGATTGATGATTTTGCAAACTGTGCGAAGCTTGCTCAATACGCTGGATATGACGGCGTTGAGATTATGGGTTCAGAAGGTTATTTAATTAATGAGTTTATTGCAGCCAGAACAAACCATCGTGATGATGAATGGGGTGGTAGCTATGAAAACCGTATTCGTTTTCCTGTTGAGATTGTAAAACGTACACGTGAAATAGTGGGTGAAAACTTTATTATTATTTACCGATTATCAATGCTTGATTTAGTTGAAGGCGGTTCTACTTTAGAAGAAGTGATTCAACTTGCTAAGGCGATTGAAAAAGCAGGTGCTACGATCATTAATACGGGTATTGGCTGGCATGAAGCTCGTATTCCAACAATTGCTACCAAAGTACCAAGAGCTGCATTTACTTGGGTCACTGAAAAATTAAAAGGCGAAGTTTCAGTTCCATTAATTACCTCAAACCGTATTAATACACCTGAAATGGCTGAACATGTATTAGCGTCGGGTCATGCGGATATGGTTTCAATGGCACGTCCAATGCTTGCAGATCCTGAGTTTGTTTTAAAAGCAAGTGAAGGCCGTAGCGATGAAATTAATACGTGTATTGGCTGTAACCAAGCTTGTCTCGATCACATTTTCTCTATGAAAATTGCAACATGTTTGGTTAATCCTCGAGCATGTTATGAAACAGAACTAATCTTTAAAGAAGCACAAAATCAGAAAAATATTGCTGTCATAGGTGCAGGACCAGCAGGTTTAAGTTTTGCTGTATATGCGGCAGATCGTGGACACCAAGTTAAAATCTTTGAAGCAAGTCATCAAATTGGTGGTCAGTTTAATATCGCTAAAACTGTGCCAGGTAAAGAAGAGTTCTACGAAACATTGCGTTATTTCAATCGTCAAATTGAATTACGCCCGAACATTGAACTTGTATTAAACCATCCAGCAACTTATGAAGAGCTAAGCCAATCAGATTTTGATGAAATCGTAGTAGCAACTGGTGTAACACCTCGTCAATTACAATTTGAAGGTATTGATCATCCAAAAGTGTTGAGCTACTTACAGGTGCTTAAAGAGCGTGTAGCAGTAGGTCAGCGTGTTGCCATTATTGGTGCGGGTGGTATTGGTTTTGATACGGCTGAGTACCTAACCCATGAAGGTGAAAGTGGTAGTTTAAATCCAGAAAAATTTTATGAAGAGTGGGGTATTGATACTCACTATGAACATGTTGGAGGTTTAAAGCAGCCAAAAGTTGAAGCTTCTGAACGAAAAATCTATTTGTTGCAGCGTAAAGCTTCCTCAGTAGGCGCGGGGCTGGGTAAAACGACTGGTTGGATTCATCGTACCGGGCTTAAGAACAGAAACGTTAAAATGTTAGCAGGTGTGCAATACGACAAAGTAGATGATCAAGGGCTTCATATTAATGTTGATGGCAAACCAACAGTACTTGAGGTTGATAATGTTGTGATTTGCGCGGGCCAAGAATCATTTACTGCGATGTATGACCAATTAAAAGCAGATGGTAAAAATGTTCATTTGATTGGTGGTGCTAAAGAAGCAGGTGAGTTGGATGCTAAACGTGCTATTCGTCAAGGTGCTGAACTAGCAGCGGTACTTTAATGACTTAAATGAGCATTGTCTTGGGTAAGAGAATGCTCATTACTAAAACCTATTTGAAGGAAAAATAAAAAATGACACTCGAAATAACTAAACAGTCATTAGAAAAATGGCATTACATGATTCAGTCAAATGACTTAGCGAACTTAAATGATTTGCTGGCAGATGAAGTCGTTTTCCGTTCACCGGTCGCTTATAAACCTTATGAGGGAAGACAAGTTGTTTTCTTTATTCTCACCAATGTAATTCAGGTATTTCAGAATTTTACCTATCATCGAGAATTTTACACGGAAGATGGTGAAAATGTTGTGCTGGAGTTTAGTTCGGATGTAGGAGATAAATCATTAAAAGGTATTGATATGATTCGTTTTAATGAGCAGGGTAAAATTGTTGATTTTGAAGTAATGATTCGTCCAATGAGCGGTTTAGCTGCATTAGCTGAGCAAATGGGCATACGAATAGCTCAATTTAAACCTCAATAATTTTGTTAAATAGCCTAAGAAAGAATATTGAGGTATATAAAAATGTGGTTAAAACTTTCAACTTTGTTTTTATTACCAGTATTATTCATACAAGGTCATAAAGTTCGAAAGAACACACCACGTTTAGCAGAATCCAAAGGTGAACGAGAAGGTAGAGCTGGTCAAGGTAAATCTTTATCTCTGCTTATTTTGGGGGATTCTGCCGCAGCAGGTGTTGGTGTAGAAAATCAGAAAGATGCCTTGTCTGGTGCTATTATTCAAGAACTGCAAAATGAATTTTCCCTACAGTGGAAACTTCATGCCAAAACTGGTGATACAACTCGACAAGTTTTTAATGCTTTGCAGCATTTAGAAGAGCAGAAGTATGATGTGATTGTGACATCTATTGGTGTAAATGATGTCACAAAGTTGACCTCTGCTAAATCATGGATTAAACAACAGAAGCAATTATTTGAGCATATAAAGAAACGTTTTCAGCCAAAGTTGATTATCGTTTCCGGTGTGCCTCCAATGCAACATTTCCCGGCTTTACCGAATCCACTAGCTTGGTTGTTTGGGCAATATGCAGAGCAAATGAATCAAAAATTACAACAATGGTTAGCACCACAAAGCCATTTTAAGTTTCTTGAATATGATATTGAAACTTTTCAAGCCATGAACTTGCCTATGGCAAGCGACGGTTTTCATCCAAGTAAAGAAGTTTACGCAGTTTGGGGACGGCAGGTTGCAGCCTTAGTGCGGCAATCATTTAACTCATAGTCATAGGTAGTTATTGGATATGGGCATATCTGTTTTTAATAAAATTAAAGATTTCGGTTCGGAGCTGTTCGATTTAGTGTTGGGCGCTGAGCACCCAAAAGTCTATTATCATCCTCAAGGAAAAATAAAAGATATTTTGGATAAGTTGCCACAACTTAAACAGAAATATCGTCCTACGCCTTGGCTCACAAATAGTCATGTTCACTTACTTTATTTTGATCTTATTAGAAAACAAACAATAAAGTTGGCATATGATCGAATTGATCAACTCACTATGAGTGATAGTGGTATTACCGCAATTGCTTGGTATGGCTATAACTTACCGCCAGATACACCAACAGTTGTAATTATGCATACCATTACAGGTACACCTGAGAGTATGCGTGAATTGGTACGTGATTTAAATCAATACACAGGCTGGCGAATTGCATTATGCCTGCGCCGTGGTCACGCAGGTTTGCCAATGCCTGTGCCACAAATTTCTCTATTTGGTTCTACGAGTGATTTAAAAGAACAGCTTAACCATATTCAAAGTTTATTTCCGGCATCGGATTTATATGCGGTAGGTTCTTCGGCGGGTACGGGGTTGCTAGTTCGTTATCTGGGTGAACAAGGCGAAGATACGCCTTTTAAAGCTGCTTTTGCGATGTGTCCGGGCTATAACACGGAAATTGGTTTTAAAAATGTCCATCCTTTTTACAGCAAAATGATGACTAAAAAGCTCTTCAAGTATTTTATTTATCCGTACCAAAATACATGGAGCCAGATTGCATCTTTAGAGAAAGTTTTATCAGCAACCAATTTGGAAGAATTTGAAAAAGAATACTTCGAGATGGCGGGTTTTGAAGATTATGAGACTTACTGTAAATCTATTAACCCGATTTATGTGTTCGAAAATATTAAAATTCCTTTGATGATTTTGAATGCTGAAGATGACCCTGTATGTTCTATTAAAAATTTAGAGCCATATAAAGAGCCAATTCAGCAGATGAGCAATGTTGCTGTGGTGACAACGAAAAAAGGAAGTCATTGTGCATTTTATGAAGGATGGCGCAGTACATCGTGGGCAGCACGTCTCATGGCTGATTATTTTTTAATTGAACATAATAAATAGATAATCTTTGAATATAAATAAAGCCCAGATCTCGGGCTTTATTTTTTATATTTTAAGATAAGAGGGGGGATCTATCACTTATTCCAAGTTTTACTTTTGTAGCGGCAACTAAAGCTTTTTCATCTGTCTGGTTGGGGTGAAAATCAAAACGGTAGTATTCAAGAAATTTAGGAATCAACACTTTATATTGTTTGCTCGCAAAGTTAAAAAAGTTGCGCCAAGTTTTGAAATTGGTCAGTTGCTTATCTCGTTTCATTAAAACAATATGGTAAATAGTTGAAAAGGCTGTAATCAAAACTAAACTGAATGTAAAAATTCCAACACGTGGAATATATGCATCTAATCCGTTGCCATATAGATGTTGATATAAATCGAATGCAACAGCTTTATGCTCGGTTTCTTCTACACTGTGCCATAACCATAGGTTGCGAATAGTGTTGTCGGTCATAAGCTCATTTACTGATTGCATCATGCTGACTACCAGAACAGCTGTATAGTGTTCTAATCCAACAGTTACCAATAAATTCCATTTTTTACTAAAAACTTTCTCAATAGCTTTAAGAACAATACCTGTAGCTTTCTCTAGTGATTCTGGGTTTAAACCATATTGTTGTGCACTGACATGGAAAGCATGATGTTCTTTAGAATGCATTGCTTCTTGACCAATAAATGCGCCTATTTCTCTGTCTAGAATTTCATTCTCTTTAGCTTTAGCTCGTAAAGCACGGACAGATCTAACAAAGTATGATTCACCTTCAGGAAATAAAGTCGAAAGACCCGTGAAATAGTGGGTGAGAGAAGGCTCATGATTGCACCAATAGCGCGGAGTATCTTCAAAATTGTAGTCCATGCGGCGGACAGGAAAAGAGGCTGGTGTACGGTTTAAAGCTGTTTTCATTTTCTTGCTCCAATCTTCTTTTAGATTAAGTTCCAAAAAGGAACTTGTTAATAAAAATTATAAGCAGACTAGATTGGAGTCAATAAATTTCGAATGATTGAAAATAGATTGTCCTAAAATGATAGACAGGAGAGCTTTAAAGACAAAAAGTAATAAAATTAAATTTATTTATATTATGACTATTTATATAAATGCCCAAATTAAAAAAATAATTTGGGCATTCTTGAACAGAAGCTTAGTTCTTAAGTGCTGGTGTTGCAGCAGCAATAGCAGCAGCAACGGCATCATCTTCTGTGTTCGCAGGCTCAGTTGCCTTAGCAGCTGGTTTTGACTGAGCTTTTTCCGGTTTAGGTTCAGCTTTAGGCTCAGGTTTTTTTTCTGGTTTAGGTTCTACTTTTGGTGTCTCAGATTTAGGTTGTTCAGCAACTTGTGTCTGTGAAGATTCATCAGAACGCGCAGGACGAGTTTCACGGCGAATTTCAGTTGTCGTGTTAGCAGTTTCTTCACGATGAACTTCAACTTGTGGTTGCTCTTGAACTTGAGCTTCTTGAGTATCTACACTCTCTAAAGATTCAAATTTTGCAGGCTTCTGTGGTTGAGGTTCTGAAACAGCAGTTTCAACCTTGTCTTGCTCTTCTTCTTTCGGTGTCTCTTTTTTAACGCATGCGGTTAACAATAGTCCAGCCGCAATTGCAGCACAGATTAAAAGTTTTTTATTTGCCATTGCCCTAAACAACATTTAATTGAGGAATTGGCATTATAACAGTAAATAGCTATGAAAAAATCATGTCAGATTGAGCTAATTTTTTATTAAAAATGCTGATAGAATAACCAGTTGTTTATTGTTCTTTGAATTGATGCGGTTTGACTTTGCTTTATAGGGGCAGAGTACAGTAAAATTGCCAAACATTGTAGGCCGATTTCGGCTTGATTGTACGAGAAACTTAATGACCCATTTTATTTTTGTCACTGGTGGTGTGGTTTCATCGCTAGGTAAAGGTATTTCTGCTGCTTCTGTTGCTGCACTTTTGGAAGCTCGTGGCTTAAAAGTCACAATGGTTAAAATGGATCCTTATATTAATGTCGATCCAGGGACAATGAGCCCATTCCAGCATGGTGAAGTTTTTGTTACCGAAGATGGTGCAGAAACAGATCTGGATCTGGGTTATTACGAACGTTTCTTACGTCGCGCGAAAATGACCAAACTAAACAACTTCACTAGTGGTCGTGTATATCAAGACGTTTTAAATAAAGAGCGTCGTGGTGATTACTTAGGTGGTACAGTTCAGGTTATTCCTCATATTACCGACAATATTAAAGAACGTGTACTCCGCGCGGGCGAAGGCTATGATGTTGCTATCGTAGAGATCGGTGGTACCGTAGGTGATATCGAATCTTTACCGTTTATGGAGTCGGTTCGTCAGTTAATGGTTGAGCTTGGTCATAAACGTACCATGCTTATGCATTTAACTTTGTTGCCATATATTAAGTCAGCAGCGGAGTTAAAAACCAAACCAACTCAGCACTCTGTAAAAGAGTTACTTTCAATCGGTATTCAGCCAGATATTCTTATCTGTCGTACTGAGTATGATGTTGATGCAGACACTAAACGTAAGATCGCGTTATTCACTAACGTAGAGGCTCGTGCGGTTGTCGTGTGTAAAGATGCGAAAACGATCTATCAAATTCCACGTGGCTTCTATGAGCAAAACGTAGATGACCTGATTTGTGAACGTTTTGGTTTTACTGATTTACCGGAAGCTGACTTAACTGATTGGGATAATGTTGTAGAAGCATTACTTAACCCAGAATACACAGTACGTGTAGCAATGGTCGGTAAGTATGTTGAATTACCGGATGCTTATAAGTCCGTAAACGAAGCATTGTTACATGCTGGTATTAAAAATCGCGTAAAAGTACAAATTGATTATGTCAATGCTGAAGAGCTTGAAAGTCAAGATGTTTCTATTTTGAAAACAGCTGATGCGATTTTAGTTCCTGGTGGTTTTGGTGAGCGTGGTACTGAAGGCAAAATGAAAGCTATTCAATACGCACGTGAAAATAGTATTCCTTTCTTGGGAATCTGTTTGGGTATGCAGTTGGCTGTTATTGAATATGCTCGCCATGTTGCAGGTATGCCAGAAGCTTCTTCTACAGAATTTAACCGTTCTACAAAATATCCATTGATTGGTTTAATTACCGAATGGTTAGATGAGCGCGGTGAATTACAACAGCGTAGCCTTGAGTCTGACTTAGGCGGAACAATGCGTTTAGGTGCACAAAAATCAGAATTGGTTGAAGGCACAAAAACTCGTGAAGTTTACGGAAAAGCTGAGATTACCGAACGTCATCGTCACCGTTATGAAATGAATAATCGTTTCATTGAAGCGATTGAACAAGCGGGCATGAAGATTTCTGGTTATTCTTCAGCGCAACATTTAGTTGAAACTGTAGAAATTCCTGAACATCCTTGGTTTATTGCTGTACAATTCCACCCGGAATTTACAAGTTCACCACGTGATGGACATCCATTATTTGCTAGTTTTATTGACGCTGCAAAAACACAGCATCAAAAAAGTAAGTAATGCGATTTTAAAATAAACTGGGAAAGTTTAAATGTCACAATTAAAACCACAAGAAGTTGTACGTTTAGGCGATATACAAATGGCAAATCATTTGCCATTTGTATTATTTGGCGGAATGAACGTACTCGAGTCAAAAGATTTAGCTTTTGAAATTGCTGAAACTTATATTGATATTTGTAAACGCCTAGATATTCCTTATGTATTTAAGGCGAGTTTTGATAAAGCAAACCGTTCTAGTTTGCATTCATTCCGTGGTCCTGGACTTGAAAAAGGTATTGAATGGTTAGGCGACATTAAAAAACATTTTAATGTACCCATTATTACCGATGTTCACGAACCATATCAGGCAGCGCCAGTTGCCGAAGTCGCTGATATTATCCAGCTTCCTGCTTTCTTAAGCCGTCAAACTGATCTTGTTGAAGCAATGGCGAAAACCCAAGCTATTATCAACATTAAAAAAGCACAGTTCTTGGCTCCTCATGAAATGCGCCATATTTTGCATAAATGTTTAGAAGCGGGAAATGACAAACTTATTCTTTGTGAGCGTGGCTCAGCATTTGGCTATAACAATTTAGTTGTAGACATGCTTGGCTTTGACATCATGAAAGAAATGAATGTACCTGTATTCTTTGACGTGACTCATGCTTTACAAACTCCAGGTGGTCGTTCAGATTCAGCTGGTGGTCGCCGTGCTCAAATTACAACATTGGCACGTGCTGGTATGGCAACAGGTTTAGCGGGATTATTCCTAGAGTCTCATCCAGATCCAGACAAAGCGAAATGTGATGGACCATCTGCATTGCGCTTGTCACAGCTTGAGCCATTCTTGGCACAACTAAAAGAATTGGATACTTTAGTTAAAGGATTCAAAAAGTTAGATACTCATTGATGCAGGAATTTGCATCGCGTTATTCATTCAACTGAGGAATTGTTCATGAGCCAAATCGTTGACATTCGTGCACGTGAAATTTTGGACTCTCGTGGTAACCCAACCATCGAAGCAGACGTCATCTTAGAATCTGGGGTGGTTGGTCGTGCATGTGCACCATCTGGTGCTTCAACTGGTTCTCGTGAAGCTTTAGAACTTCGTGACGGCGACAAATCTCGTTACTTAGGTAAAGGCGTTCGTACTGCTGTTCAGAATGTAAATAGCTCAATTCATGAATTGCTTGTTGGTCAAAGTGTTTTTGAACAAAAAGCGCTTGATGAAAAAATGATTGCTTTTGATGGCACTGAAAACAAATCTAAATTAGGTGCTAATGCAACTTTGGCGGTATCTTTAGCAGCAGCTCACGCAGCAGCAGCTGAACAAAAACTTCCATTGTTCCAATACATTGCTAACTTACGTGGTCAAACTACTTTGACTATGCCTGTACCAATGATGAACATTTTGAACGGTGGTGCTCACGCAGATAACACTGTTGATATTCAAGAATTCATGATTGAGCCAGTTGGTTTCACTTCATTCGCTGAAGCATTACGTGCTGGTGCAGAAGTATTCCATTCTTTGAAATCAGTTCTTAAGAAACAAGGTTTGAACACAGCTGTAGGTGATGAAGGTGGTTTTGCGCCTAACCTTCGTTCAAATGAAGAAGCGATTACAGTAATTCTTCAAGCAATTGAGCAAACTGGTTATAAAGCTGGTTCAGATATTATGCTTGCACTTGACTGTGCATCTTCAGAATTCTACAAGAATGGTCAATATATTCTTGAAGGTGAAGGCAACAAGTCTTTTACAAGCAATCAATTTGCTGATTACTTAGCTGGTCTTGTTAAGCAGTATCCAATTATCTCTATTGAGGATGGTTTGGATGAGTCTGACTGGGAAGGCTGGAGTTACTTAACTTCAATTCTTGGTGATAAAATCCAATTGGTTGGTGACGATTTATTCGTAACTAATCCTAAGATTTTACAACGTGGTATTGATGAAAAAGTTGGTAACTCAATTTTGATCAAATATAACCAGATTGGTACATTGACTGAAACTTTAGATGCAATCTACCTTGCTAAAGCAAATGGTTACACTACTGTTATTTCTCACCGTTCTGGTGAAACAGAAGATTCAACTATTGCTGATTTAGCAGTAGGTACAGCAGCAGGTCAAATTAAGACTGGTTCACTTTGCCGTTCTGACCGTGTTTCTAAATATAACCAATTGCTTCGTATTGAAGAGTTAACTAAAGCGGTTTACCGCGGTAAAGCTGAATTCAAAGGTTTAAACTAATCTTTTGAATAAAGTTTTATTTATTTAAATATTGATGAAAAATTAATATTTAAATATAAGTGCTATTTCTAAGTGTTAGAAATAGCACTTTTTTATTTACCCTAAGCGCCGGGTTTTTAAAGATTCAGCCCAACTGTGGTGATGACAACGAGAGCATTCTTGATCTAGTTTATTTAAAATTTTAGTTTCGCCACATTTCATACAGGAATAAAAAGTATTAATTTTAAGAACTTCTGCTTTACGATAAGCATCAGGGAATAAGGGAAGTCCCCATTTGACATCTTCATCTTCATAATAAAGCAAGCTTAGAATACCATCCGATTCAAGCAGGGCTGTTCTGACTTGGCCTAAATGTTCAACGTTTTGTTGGCGCATTTCCGAAAAAAACTCATCATGAGAATAAGTCTGTTTTTGGAAATCTTTGTAGACTAAAAGGCCTTCTTTAACGACACAGAGCGCTTTTCCTTCCAATAAATCTTCAATTTTTTTATGTTTTACCATACCCCAAGTGACCAGGCGATATAGAGAAAGAATAGCGATAAAAGCTATCAATGCATGGGCAATCGGTAAATCTTTAGTAAACATAGGATCGCCAGCAGCAGAACCTAAACATAAAATAATGGCAAGTTCAAATAAGGAGAGTTGCCGAATACCACGTTTACCAGATAGCCTTAGAAAACTAATGATAATGATAAACATGATGGTACAACGGACCAAAATTTCTAAAACAAAGGACCACGTTGTGTCACCTATAAGAATATTAGAAAGATCCATCTTTTTCTCACTTGTTTAAATATGTATAAAAAATACATTTAAAATTCATATCAGAATAAAATTAAAAAAAATATACTTTTTAAGTGGTTATTGGTTAAGAAATTGATATATGTGTATTGTTATATGAAATTAAAAGATATAAATCTCATATATAGAATAGAAGGGCCGAGCTTGAAAAAAATGACGATACAACTATTAAATTTTAAAAAAATTCTGTTTTATTAATTTATCATCTTGAATAAAATTCCGACCGGAATCAAGCATTGTAAGTAATACAATATTTAAACTTTGATCATTGATGGTAAGAAGATAGTCTTTATGTTCAGAGAATCTATTTCTATATATCTTTCAGGAGAGCTTTTTTATATTTATTGAGACACTTTTTTTGTTAATTAGAAGTATTTTTATATGCATAGATTGATTTATAAGCAGTTGTGTTCATAAACATTATTTTCCTTTCCAATTGAGTTGAATTTTGACAAAATGAAACATGTCACAATGGTCAATTTAAAGTAATATGACCATTCATCGTTTTGCAGGAACTTTGCAGGAATTTTGCATGCTGCTTGTAAATTGTCATACAATACAAAAACTTAATCAAAGTTTTTAATTAAAGCTCTTAATGCTATGTTAGAAGTATTTCGTTCCACTTCAAGCAAACTTATATTGCTACTGGTTATTGTTTTAGTGGCTATATTGCAATATCAGTTTTGGTTAGGTGAGGGTGGTTATTTTCCTCATCAAGCGCTTATGCAGCAGATTCAACAACAAGCCGAAGTAAATGACGAGCTTAAAGAGCGAAACCGTATTTTGGCAGCTGAAGTTTTCGACCTAAAGAATGGTACGGAGGCGATAGAAGAGCATGCTCGCCTAGATCTAGGTTTGGTTAAGCCACATGAGACATTTGTTCAAATGAGTACAATTAGTACCCATTACAAACCTATTTATATTGACCCGAACGCTAAAGTAGATTTGGAAACTAATGAGACACCTCCATCACCAGACATCCCAGACTAAATTATGGGCAGTTATTCCTGCGGCTGGTTCAGGAAGTCGGTTTTCCAAAACTGAATTAAAGCAATACCAATATATTCAAGATGCTACTGTTATAGAACATACGGTTAAGCGTTTAAGTCAGCTTCCGCTGACGGGTTATGTTTTGGCAATTGGAAAACAAGATACTTTTGCCTCAACTTTATCTTTTCAAGATAAGCATAAAGCGCATTTTTGTAATGGTGGCATTGAACGTGTGCACTCGGTTTTAAATGCTCTGAATTATCTATCACAGATTGCGGATGAAGGTGATTGGGTATTAGTACATGATGCAGCAAGGCCTTGTGTGACTTTTGAATGTTTGAATACTCTTGTTAAAAATGCAATTGAGACTAATCAGAGTGCTATTTTGGCAATTCCGGTACGCGATACGCTAAAACAAGTGAATCAGGAACAGCAAATTGATAAAACTGTGAGTCGAGAGCTGTTGTGGCAAGCTCAAACTCCTCAAATTGCTAAAATTGGAATTCTTAAAAAAGCGATAGAAACAGCGCTAAAAAATAATTTGACTATTACTGATGAGGCGTGTGCACTTGAATCTATAGGAGAGAGTGTACAGGTGGTCATGGGGCGTTCTGATAATATAAAAATTACTTACCCCGATGATTTAGAACTTGCTCGCTTGATTTTACAATCACAAAATTAAGATTTTATATACAGGATAGGTGGTAATTTTTACCTATAAAATAGCCTAAGTGAATATGGTATTTCTATATATCTATTCAAAATAATTAGTATTTTTTTACAACTTGTATTTGTAAGATTGAATAAGTAATTTACTTAGATAATGTTCGATAGTCGAACAAAAAAATCCTAAATCGAACAAAACTATATATAGCTGACTAGATCAAAATCTGAAAATTATCAAAAATGTTTAAAAGGGAAATCTAAGGGAAACACTCGGGATTGAGTGAAATATTTATCTATTCTTCTCGCCTCAGTGTGCCTAAATCTCTTACCTCTCTCTTCTTCAATGAGCACAATGGAGTTGTCTAATGATTGACAAAAGTAAGTCCTCACTAAGCGAGGTTTTATCGCAA